>CAZZJU010000001.1:0-43369 GCA_964654805.1 uncultured Thermotogae bacterium
GCGAACTCACCCCGCGGGCGCTGGACGGGATCGTGTCGTTTGGGGAACGGCTGAGTGCGCGACTGTTCGCCGCGGTCCTGCGCGGTGGCGGAGTGCAGAGCGAGCCGGTCGACGCCACCGAGCTCATCGTTACCGATGAGACGTTTCAGAACGCGGTTCCGCTTCCCGACCCAACGCGGGACCGCATCGCCGCGCGTCTCTCCCCGCTGCTCGAGCGCGGGATCGTCCCAGTGGTCACCGGGTTCATCGGCGCGACCGAGTCCGGGGTGACGAGCACCCTCGGCCGGGGCGGGAGCGACTACACCGCGGCGATCCTCGGGGAGATGCTCAAGAGCGATGCCGTATGGATCTTTACCGACGTCGACGGGGTGATGACCGCCGATCCGCGCATCGTCCCCGACGCGCGCGTGATCCCGGTCATCTCCTACACCGAGGTTGGGGAGCTCGCCTACTTCGGGGCGAAGGTCCTACACCCGCGCACCATCCGACCGGTGATCGAGCACGGGATCCCCCTGTGGGTGAAGAACACGTTCAATCCGGAGGCTCCGGGAACGCGCATCGTGCGCACACCCCAGAACACCGACGGCACGGTCAAAGCGATCACGGTGATAACGGATCTCACCATGGTCAACGTGGAGGGGCGGGGGATGATCGGAGTGCCGGGGATCGCCGGGCGGACGTTCAGCGCAGTGGCGCGCGCTGATGCCAACGTGCTCATGATCTCCCAGGCGTCGTCCGAGCAGTCGATCTGCTTCGTCGTGCCCACGCCCCGGGCCCCGGCGGTCGTCACCAGCCTGGAGGAGGAATTCGCCCGCGAGCTCGCCCGGCGGGACATCGATCGCATCTGGTCGCAGGACGGGATCGTCATCGTGAGCGCGGTGGGAGCGGGGATGCGCGGCACTCCGGGGATCGCTGGCCGCATCTTCGGCACGCTCGGACGGAGCGGGATAAACGTGATCGCGATCGCGCAAGGCTCGTCCGAGTGCAGCGTATCTCTTGTCGTTGACGCCGCGGACGCCACCGCCGCGGTGCAGGAGATTCACAAGGAGGTCATCAGTAATGGAAAATAAGATTCCTGTCGCTATTCTCGGCGCCACCGGCGCGGTCGGCCAGCGGTTCGTGCAGGTGCTCGCCGATCATCCGTGGTTTGAGATCGCCGGGCTCGCCGCCTCGGCCCGGAGCGTTGGTCGCCCCTACGGCGAGGCGTGCCACTCCATCCTCCCTGGCGACGTGCCGGAGCGGATTCGGGAGATGCCCGTGTTGCCGCTAGAGCCGGGCATCCCGGGAAAGATCGTGTTCTCCGCCCTTCCCGCTGACGTGGCGCGAGAGGTGGAACCGCGGTTCGCCGCGGCGGGCTACGCGGTCTGCTCGAACGCATCGGCGTTCCGGTATGCCCCCGACGTTCCGCTTATCATCCCTGAGGTGAATCCCGACCATCTGGCGCTCATTCCGGGGCAGCGGGAGGGCCGCGGGACTCCCGGATTCATCGTCACCAATCCCAACTGTTCCACGAGCGGGATCGCCATGGCGCTGAAGCCGCTCGACGACGCGTTCGGGGTGGAGACGGTCCTCGCGTTCACCATGCAGGCGGTCTCCGGCGCTGGTTATCCCGGCGTGCCGTCGCTCGACATCATCGGGAACGTGCTCCCCTATATCCCGGGGGAGGAGGAGAAGATCGCCCGCGAGGCGCGCCTCCTCCTCGGGATGGTGCGGGACGGCGCCCAGGTGCCGGCGGACTTTCAACTGAGCGCACACGCCAACCGCGTTCCGGTGATCGATGGCCACACGATCTGCCTGTCGGTGGCGGTGAAGGGCCATCCTGATCTGGCAGCCGTGCGGGATGCGTTGCGGGAATTCCGCGCCCCGGACTCGGTGGCCGGGCTTCCCAGCGCCCCATCCCGTCCGCTCGCGCTGCGGGACGAGGACGATCGTCCCCAACCGCGGCGGGACTGCGAGACCGCGGCCGGGATGACGGTGTCCGTCGGGCGGGTGCGCGCGTGCGAGGTGTTCGACGTGCGGATGGTCGTGCTCGTGCACAACACACTGCGCGGCGCGGCCGGAGGAGCGGTGCTGAACGGCGAGCTTCTCGTCGCCCAGGGGTACGTGTCATGAAGGTGCACGGTCGCGCTTGCGTCGCCGATCTCCTCGGCGATTTCATCGTCTACCGCAATCTCGTGCCGCTCGACCCGCACCTTCCCGGGCTTCCCCAGCTGCGTGATTGGTTCCGGCTGGCGCGTGATTACGTCCCGCGCAAGAGCAGCCCGGAGTACGCCCAGGTGGTGGTCGAGATCCTCAAGGCGGCGCAGCGGCGCGCAGATCAGCCCCCGCTTACCCGGCTCGTGTACATCGGGGATACGCGGGTGAACGATGGCATCGCGTTTTCCAACCTGTGTCGGGCGGGAGACTGGCCCGGGATGGCGTTCATCTGCGCCGAGGATGACAGACCGGCCCGACTGGAGGTGGTCGAAGGCGAAACGGGGACGCTTGTGTTCAGCAACCGATGGGCCGGGATCGACGAGTTCGCCGGCCTGTGCAAGAGCAGAAGAGTTCCCATCGGGGTTGGTACGGCGGTGGTGATCGATCTCGACAAGACGCTCCTCGGAGCGCGGGGGAGGAACGATCGCGTTATCGACCAGGTGCGGGTGGAGGCGATGCAGGCCACCCTCGCCGGGGTTCTCGGGGACGGGTTCTCCGCCGCGGCGTTCGCCGCCGACTACGCTGCCCTGAACCGGCCGGAGTACCACGCGTTCACCACCGACAACCAGGACTACCTCGCTTACATCTGCCTCATCCTTGGGACGGGGATCATCCGCCGGGACGAGCTGATCGCCGCGGTGCGGGCGGGAAGGATGCGCGGGATCGCTGATCTCATCGAATATGTGGACGCACGTGCAGAGGAGCTTCCAGCGAAGGTACGGGTGGTACATGAGCAGGTGTCCGCGTCGATCGCCCGCGGCGATCCCACACCGTTCAAGGAGTTTCGCCGCGCCGAGTTTCGCGCCACCGTCGCCCGCATGGGGCGGCTGAATGATAACGCAGCGGTCGAGGAACTTCTCCGGGAGGAGATTGTGATCACCCACGAGATCATGACCGCGGCGGCGCGCTGGCACGACCGCGGTGCGCTCCTGTTTGGTCTGTCGGACAAACCGGATGAGGCATCCGTGCCAGAGGCGACGGACGAGCGACTCCCGGTGCACCGGGCGGTCACTCACATGGTAGGAGGTTGACGATGACAGATAGAGGTTGGTTTGAATGCATCCGCTGTGGAAAGCGCTACCCGCTCTCGGAGGTGGTCTACCGCTGCGATGACTGCGGCGGATTGGTCGATGTGGAGCATGACCTCGCCCCGCTCAAGGCACGGGCCGGCGCGGAGTGGCGGAAGCTGTTCGACTCCCGAGTTCATGGGGCACAGTGGCCGTACGCAAGCGGGGTGTGGGGGAAGTGGGAGTGGGTTGCGCCGCACATCACGCTCGAGAACATCGTTTCCCTGGGAGAAGGCTACACCCCTCTTCTGCACGCGCCGCGGCTCGGGTCGTGGCTCGGGATCCCCGATCTGTGGATCAAACAGTGTGGGATCAGCCAGACCGGCTCGTTCAAGGATCTGGGAATGACGGTACTCATCTCGCACGTGAAACAGCTGATCTCCCAAGGAGTATCGATCCGCGCGGTGGCATGCGCATCGAGCGGGGACACCTCGGCCGCGCTCGCCGCTTACGCCGCGGCCGCCGGGATTCCGGCGATCGTCTTCCTGCCGCGGGGCAAGGTCTCCACTGCTCAGCTTGCTCAGCCGATCGCGCACGGCGCGCTCGTCCTCGCGCTCGACACCGATTTCGATGGGTGTATGCGGGTCGTGCAGGAGATCACCGCCGATAAGGAGATCTACCTTGCCAACTCGATGAACCCGTTGCGCATAGAGGGGCAGAAGACGGTGGGAATCGAGATCGTCCAGCAGCTTGGTTGGGAAGTGCCCGATTGGATCGTCATCCCTGCCGGCAATTTGGGAAACATCAGCGCGCTCGGGCGCGGGCTTTTGATGATGCGGGACCTCGGGCTGATCGATCGGCTCCCCCGTCTCGTCGCCGCCCAGGCGGAGCGGGCCAATCCGCTCTACCTGAGCTATCGCACCGGGTTCAAGGACTACCACCCAGTCACGGCACGGCCGACGCTGGCCTCCGCGATCCGGATCGGGGCGCCGGTGAGCTACGAGAGAGCGGTGAAGACGCTCACAGCGTTCGACGGAGTTGTCGAACAGGCGAGCGAGGATGAACTGGCGAACGCGGCGGCGCTCGCCGATCAAGTGGGGTTGTACACCTGTCCTCAGACCGGGGCCGCCCTCGCCGCGGCGGCCAAATTAGCGGCGGACGGTGCGATCAGGCCGGATCAGCGCGTTGTCGTCATCTCCACCGCCCACGGGCTCAAGTTCACCGACTTCAAGGTGAATTACCACCGGAAGAACCTGGAAGACGTAGCCGCGCGTTATTCCAACCCGCCGGTGGAGCTGCCGGCGGATGTGGCAGTAGTGGTGGATCAAATAGAACGTCGAATTAAATAGTGAGCTGAACGAACGCGCTAAGGGAGGACACGCCTCCGCTTAGCGCGTTTTTACGTTCAGTCATCAGATGAAGTGGACTAGATTTCGATCTCTCTCCAGAAAGTCTTGTAGTCTTTGAGAATTTCCATTCCTTCCACCAGGAGTTCACCGGCGGTGGTGAGTTTGTCTCCGCGAATGAAGTGGGAGTAAGAAGCCTGATTGCGCACTTCGTTGAATATATCCGGATCGAAGCGTGTCATTTTTTCGACCTTTTTCCAATCGACCTTGCCTCGGGTTTCAATTGACTCAGCCATTGCTGTCAACAACCGCAGCATGTGTGGCGTCACATGGAACTTGATCTCGTCCGGGACAGCGGTTATTCCCCGCTTGAACTTCTCCCCGGCCTCGGTCACCGAGTAAAGGCCACCGGGCAATGCGTCGATTAGTCCTTGTGCAAGCAGCTTTCGAACCGCGGTGATGACTTTTTCCCCGTCGTCTTTCGGGAATAAGGACAGGAGCTTATCCTCAAACATGCCACGCCACAGAGGAAGGGCTTTCAACACTTTCCCCTCGAACGCGGAGATAAGAGGAAGTCGCTCGATGTCACTGGCCAGTTGGGCGAACAGCCGACCCGATTTTGTGGGATAACCGTTTCCAACTAGACCTTGATCGGCCGCTGTATCGATCCAAGCGTCATCCGGTGAAAGGTTCTCCATCCGGGTGGTGGTGATTGCCATGACTCCGGTGGCAGATACGGGTTTCAACGCGTGCTGTTTTCGGTCCTGGAGAACTTTTTTGCCCCATTCTGTGAGGACGTATGCAAGCTCGCCATCCTCGTATCTCTCGGAGTCAATGAGCCGGAAGCTTTCCAACAAGTGCAGGCTATAGGCCACTTTCCACGCCGTAGTTGCACTTTTCTTTTCCATTTCAGTGCGGATCTGTTTGTGGGACGGGAAGATCTCGGGATTCGATTCGTGTTTCTTCCATAACTCCTCGATTACTTCCATCGCAGTGAGGTCGTCGCCGTCGATATCGATCGACGGATTGATGGTAATCGGCGATGTAAAGAGCAATTCTGCAGCCCGTTTAAAATGATGCCCAGCGGGCAGTATTTTCAGCTCGCTGTCCACCGCTCCAATCGCCATGAGAGCGTCTTTGCTCCCTTCAAGTGACTCCTCTTCGAGCAAAGCGAATAGGGTCTCCGCAGCTAGTGGGGAGACGGGTGCAGCCCCGTGTAACAGCCCGGCCCGGATCTGTTGTCCCGCTCCGGTGAGGGAATAGTTATTGCCAAACGGCAGTGAGAAGGTAAGAAGCCTCATCGATTCCAGTTGAAAAATCTCGTCCTGAGAGAAAGGAAGGAGGCTTTTCCGCCCTGGCCCCGGCGGGGTTTGTTTGATCTTCTCACATAGTGCAGGGGGGAGGAAGACATCCGGGCCGGCGATGTTATATGCTTCGAGCACGGACTCGGCGGCGGGAAGTAGGATTCCATCCTTCATGAACCCGCGGCGTTCCAGCTCATCAGCGATGGTCGGCTGATCAACCACTTTGCCCTGTGCTGCTCGTGCCACCTCGATCATCGATATAACTTCTGAGCCAATCCAGCGGAAATTATCGTCCCACTCCTCCGTGCCCGCACCGGTTTCCAGAAATTCGACAAGGGCTTCTCCGATCAGGTGCCCGGCTTGGGATAGGATGAATCGATCATCGTCCTCGTAAACGAGTCCCGCCAATTCGAGGTGGTAGAGATATTCTAGAGCATCATCTGTTAACGCATCCTCTACTTTCTCTAAGCCTAAGCCATCATTCCACTTTTCAATGAGGTGGATAATCAATTCAGCGTGTTTCTTGGTTATGATCATCTCCTACCTCCTTTTCTCTCATTTTATCGCGATGGTGTTTCCCAATGGCCGGGTTTGTACTGACCGGTATGGAACCCATTTCCCACGTCAATTTTCCATATTAATAACTTGGCCCATTAAATTAAAGGAATGCGGCAAAGGCGGTTATCAGGTAATCATGTTTAAGTTAGTCGAGTAAGGTGAGGAGTAGCCACATGGTGGCGATATTTCCGACGGTGGTGAGGAAGACCACCGAGGAGACGAGGTCCGGCCGACGATTGTACTGGAGCGCGAGGACAAGGGCGTTCACTGCCGTGGGAGTGCTCGCTTCCACGATCAGTACCGCCCGCAAGAGACCGTGAATCCCGAATGCGGCGGTCAATCCGAACGCGAGGAGTGGAGGGATAATCAACTTGGTTGCGGTGAGCGGAAGCGCCTCACGTATCAGCCCGCGCAGCTTTACCTGTCCGAGCTGGATTCCCAGCAGGAGAAGCTGCATCGGGATCGCTGCTTGTGCAAGAAGCTCAACGGGCCTGTTAATCGTTGGAGGGAGAGGTGTCCCTGTCCCCCGCAGGACGAGGGCGAGCGCGAACGCGTAAATCCAGGGTACCTTCAGCAGGTTCAGCAAGAGTTTTCCTACCGACATCCCTTTCCGCCACGCCGCCGTTCCCACCCCGAATGTGATCTGAAACGCCATGTGTCCGAGAATGTACAAGAGACCAAGTCCGAACCCCTTCTCCCCAAATGCGAACAACAGGATCGGGAGTCCATAGTTCCCGGTGTTGCTCAGGGAGAGGGTGAGAACTGTCGCTGTGCGCGTCTCGCGGTCGAGTTTAAGGATGCGAGAGGCGAGATGCGCGAGCCCAAATAGAATCCCGTGGAAGATAAAGACGAATAGCAGGGCCTCCGACAGTTCCCCACCGCTGACCGGGCGGTTATATAAGGCATGGAATATGAGGGATGGAGTGAGAATATAGAAGACGAGCTTAGTAAGGATCGCCGGATCACGGTTCACGAGGCGTCCGACGAGGAACCCTCCTCCTGCGATTAACAGCACGGGGAGAAGGACATTCAGGAACACCATATCAAAGTCCGCAGAATTCCTTGAGTCGGTTTACGTACTTACACGGTATCCTCACTTTGCCTAATTCCTCTTTTACCGAGCCCGGCCCGTGATCGTCGGATCCACCGGTGAGGAGGAACCCATGTTTCTCAGCCAGAGTGAGGATTTCATTCGGAGCGATCGATAGCTCACGGTTCACATCTTCGTAGGGGTAGAATGCCTCGATCCCGTCCACTCCTTCTTCCTTAACTTGCGCTAAGAACGGCTCCCACTCCGGCACGTCCAGCAGACAGGGGTGAGGGATCGAAGTAACCCCTCCCGCTCTGTGTATGGCATACGCTGCCTCACGGAACCCGGGCCGCGGGATCGGGATGTAACAAGGTTTGCCGTTTCCTATTAGAGTATCGAACGCCTCTCGCTTTGTAGCGACGACCTTTTTGCGTACAAGAATTTGCGCCAGATGCGGCCGTCCGATGCTTCCGGCGGCGAGCTTCCGTACTTCCTCGAGCGAGATGTCGGCTCCGGTGTAGTCGCGGCAGCGGAGGACCATCTCCTCCATTCGTGCCACGCGTGCTTTTTTCATACGCGAGAAAAGCTCGATTAATGCCTCGGCCTGTGGATCGATAAAGTATCCAAGTAATTCTCCGTAAATACCATCGAAATCCACTTTAATTTCCACCCCAGTGATCACTTCAACCCCGTTGCGTACATGCCTGCGGGTTTTAATCTCGGGGGCAATCGTGTCATGATCGGTCACTGCGATGATGGATAGCCCGACCGCGGTGGCTCGGGAAACGAGCTGAGAGATTGTCTGCGTTCCGTCCGAGGCGGTAGTGTGAAGATGGAGGTCAGCGTAACAGATTTTCATACCAGACTCCTTTCCAAAGTGGTTACAATGCGTTCAGCGGCTTTTCCATCACCGTATGGATTCTCCGCCTCCTGCATCCGGATGTACTCCGCAGTATCTGCGAGGAGTCGGCTTGCTTCGGTTGCAATCCTTTCGGGATCGGTTCCCACCAACCGTGCAGCCCCTGTCTCAAGTCCTTCCACCCGCTCCGTCTTATCCCGCAGAACGAGTACCGGTACATGGAGCGCCGCTCCGAGTTCTTGGATCCCACCTGAGTCAGTGAGAATGAGGTAAGACGAGGAGATAAGGTGGATAAATGAGGCGTAGTCAGGCGGGTCGATAAGCGCGATTCGTTCGCAGCCGGAGAGCTCTTCGCGAACTACTTTTTGCACGTGCGGATTGGGATGAACGGAGTAGACGATCGTAATCTCGGGTGCTAACCCGACGAGTCTCCGTAATCCTTCGCATATCCGTGCAATCCCACCGGAGAAGCTCTCGCGGCGGTGGGCGGTGACAAGAACGACTTTGCCCGGAAAGTCGAATTGCACTCGCGGTGGAACGTTCTCCCGCACGTATTGCAGGGCGTCGATCTCCGTGTTGCCGGTAACGGTGATCTCGTCCTCGGACCTACCCTCATGTAATAGGTTCTCCTTTGCAGTTTCAGTAGGGGCAAACAGAAAGGAAGCGATCCGATCGATCAGCCGACGGTTCATCTCCTCGGGGTAGGGTGCGTACGGATCGCCGGTGCGCAGCCCTGCCTCAACATGCGCCACCGGTATACGAGCGTAGTAGGCCGCAAGTGCACCGACAAACGCCGTCTGGGCGTCTCCCTGCACGATGAGCAGATCGGGCTGCTCTCGATTCAGGACCGGTTCAAACCGCTCCATAATCGACCGTGTAACGTAAAAAAGGCTTTGATCGGGGATCATCACGGAGAGATTTATGTCGGGAGTTATGGAAAAGACTGATAGAGCTTGATCAAGGAGAGAGCGGTGTTGTCCACTAACGCATACGATCGGCTCGAACTTTGGGCTGCCAGATAACCGGCGAATGACTGGAGCAAGCTTAATTGCCTCCGGTCTTGTTCCAAAGAAGCAGAGCGCCTTCAGCTTTTTAGCCAATCAATGACCTTTCGCAGTCCCTCCCCGAGGCTCGTCTGTGGGGTAAACCCGAGGATCTCATGGGCGCGGGAGATATCCAGTCGGCTCTCCATGAGCTCCCCTGGGCGTGGGGCCCCATGAACCGCTTCCTTTTCAAAACCGATGGCCTCGGCGAGCATCCGGTAAAGTTCGTTGACCGAGGTGGAGACTCCGGATCCGATGTTGAACGCGCAGTCGTCCGGGGTATTTGGTTCCCCAGTGTGGTGATATAGATAGTCAATCGCCAGCAGGTTGGCGCGGGCAACGTCGCCGACGAACACGTAATCGCGCACTTGGTCGCCGCTGCCGAAGATCGTCGGTGTCTTCCCGGCGAGGATGGCTCCGGCAAATATCGATACCACCCCAGCTTCGCCCTTCGGGTCTTGACGCGGTCCGTACACGTTTCCATAGCGCAGGGCAACTGTGGGTAACCCAAACGTCTTCTGGTAGACAAACATGTAGTTTTCCACCGCTGCTTTTGCCGCTCCATACGGACTGATTGGCGCCTTAACCGCTGTCTCCATTGCTGGGACCGGGGTCTCTCCGTAGATTGCCCCGCCGGAGGAGGCGAAGATAAAACCGTCGACTTTATGCTTTACCGCTTGATCGAGTAAGTTGATCGAACCGACGATGTTTACAGCGGCATCGAAGGCGGGATCCGCGACCGAGCGACGGATATCAATCTGCGCGGCGTGGTGGTTCACGATCTGCGGGTGGAACTGCGAGAACATTCGCTCCAGCGCGGATGCATCCCGAATGTCGAGCTTCGTGAATAGAGCCTTCGGATTGAGGTTTTCCGCCTTGCCGGTGGAAAGGTCGTCGATCACAAGGACCTCGTGCCCGGCGGAGATGTACTCATCTACAATATGGGAGCCGATGAATCCAGCTCCACCTGTGACTACTATGCGCATCTTACCCCCTTTTGATTTATCCGGGGGAAAGCCTACCCCGAACCTGTTCGCCGTTCAAGACGAGTCAGGGCGATGTTGTACCACGGGTGGCACGGTAAGACGCCAATGCTTCCTCTAGTTCCAATTGCGTTATTCGTTCTCCGCGACATGATCCAGAAGGAAGTGGATCAGAAAACCGCGTGGGGAGGATATCGTCGGCGGTAGTGAATCCTATCTGTGCATTTAACTCCCGAAGCAATGAGTAGTTTCTTCTCCCGATTTCGAGCATCTCTTTCGAATTAATGCGCCGACCAGTGAGGGCGTACAAGAGTTCCAGGATGTGATTGTACGGGTAATGCTCTCCTACGGCAAGGCTGGCCGATACAAATGAGCATATGATAAGCGAATTAGTGAACGACATTAGGTCTTCATAAATGGTACATAGCTCTGGTTTCCTATCCCACGAGCACCACGCGACGGTTCCCGTTACCCCGAGTGCGGGAGTGGGATCAGACTGCACACCGATGAAATCCTCATCGTCCAATCCCTCCATGTGTGTTGCTCCGCGTGGACTAGTGGCATAACTTATTCCCATTCCTTTTTTAACGCGCACATCATGCATCGGTACAGCTTGTCCTTTAACGTGGAGGACAAATTCTTTTCCCCATTCCCTCTCCAATGTGCGCATGCCCGCCGCGAGGAGTTTTCCAACGCCTTCCCGATGTGCAATTTCGTCGATTAGCTTCAACAACCGCGTGGAGTCGCCCCACTCGATCCCATCGGAGCGGGAAAGCAATCCACGCTCTGTTGCCTCCATAGCTGCGGCGATTGCGCTTCCAGTAGTGATCGTGTCAATGCCGTATGCGTTGCACTTAAGATTGGCCAGCGCTAAAGCCGAAAGATCGTCGATCATGCACAGCGAGCCCAGCGCGGCGAGTGTCTCATACTCGGGGCCACCGCCGTCGACCGGTTGCCCGTCGTATTCCGTATGCACAACTCGTTTGCAAGCGACCGGACACCCATAGCAAGTGTCACGCCGTACCAAGATCGTATCAGCCATCACTTCACCGGAGATCCGCTCCGCTCCTGAGAATACACCAAGGCGAAAGTTTTTAGTGGGGAGTATTCCAAGCGAATTCAACTCCAAGACGCATTTTGCTGTTCCCAATTTCCTTCTGCGCTGAATCCCGGGAATAGACATCAGAAAGCGTGAATATTCATGGCTGAGGGCATTGAAATTTTGTGCGTCGAAGACTGGTTTTGTTGTATCTCCGACGACGACCACTGCTTTGAGCCGTTTCACGCCTAAAACTGCTCCGAACCCCGGGCGGCCAGCGGCACGGGCGTGGTCGTTTATTACACACGCGAACGATACTCCGTTCTCTCCAGCGATCCCGATTGTTGCCACACGAGCCCCGGGATGGCGAGAGCGCAATGTTTTTTCTGCTTTTATTGTATCCATTCCCCATAGATCAGCAGCATCGCGAATTTCGACTTTACGAGAGCGGATTACCAGGTAAACCGGCCGGTCCGCTCGGCCACGGATGATCAGGCCATCGTAGCCAGACTTTCCCAATTCATGAGGGAAATACCCGCCCACGAACGAATCGCTGACTCCGCCAGTGACCGGTGACACCCCCATTACAGCATTGCGACTTCCACCAGCGATTCCCGTCCCCTGAAATGGTCCGGTCGTGAACAGAAGCAAGTTGTCTTCTCCCAAGGGCTCGACTGGAATAGTGATCTCCTCTTGCAGAATCCGTGCGCCTATCCCTCTGCCACCCAGATGATCATCCTGCCACGTGGCTGGGATTTGATAATCGCGCACACGCATGGTTGAAAGGTCGATATCGGCATAGCGGCCGTAACTACCGAATATCATTTTTCTCCTAGTGACGGTGGAGCGTCGGATCGAGAGCATCACGCATCGCATCTCCCAGTAGGTTAAATCCAAGCACAGTGATCGCGATCGCTAGCCCGGGGAAGGTCGCGATCCATGGGGCAGAGAGCATGAAGTCTCGTCCTCCACTCAGCATCGCACCCCATTCTGGGGTTGGGGGCTGTGCACCAAGCCCAAGGAATCCAAGACCGGCTGCTTCGATTATTGCTGCTCCAGCAGTGAGGGTAGCCTGGACGATGATCGGAGCCATCGCATTGGGGAGGATATGTTGGAACATGATCCGTGGATCGTTCGCTCCCATGGCACGAGCTGCAGTGATGTAGTCGGTCTCCTTAATGGAAAGGACGGAACTTCGTAGGATACGCGCGTATTGAGGAGCGTACACTATACCGATCGCTATCATCGCGTTGATCAGACCCGGCCCAAGAATGGCGATAGTAAGCATTGCGAGAAGCAAGTAAGGGAATGCCATCATCACGTCAACTCCGCGCATAATGAGGAAATCCCACCACCCACCGTAGAATGCCGCAATCAATCCCAGCAAACAGCCGATACCGAGGGCGACCCCGTCGGCTAAGAGTCCGCTCAGCAGTGCATAACGGGTACCATACACGATCCGGCTGAATATATCGCGACCGTAGCGATCTGTGCCTAAGAAATGGGTCAGGGACGGGGGCTGGAGTTGCTGGGTGAACTGCTGCTCAATTGGGTCATACGGTGCAATATAGTGTGCAAATGCAGCTAGGATCAGAATGACGGTGAGTATGGCCAATCCTACGATGCCGGCTTTGCTCTTGAGGAAGTATTTGAACGTCGCGGATAGCATTGCTTCTCCTTAATAACGGATTCTTGGGTCGATATAGGCGTATGACACGTCCACCAGTAGGTTGACCACTACTACTGCTAGCGCAGTGAACAGCACTAGTGCTTCCACCACCGGATAATCGCGGAACAGGATCGAAGTGACGGCCAGCCTGCCGATTCCGGGCATAGCAAACACTGTTTCGGTCAGAATCGCTCCGCACAACAGGTTTCCGAACTGTAGACCTACTACAGTAATTACTGGTAGAAGGGCATTTCTCAGGGCATGGCGTAGGATAACAACGTTCTCGCTCAGACCTTTAGCGCGGGCAGTGTTCACATAATCCTTTTGCAAAACCTCAAGCAGGGAGGAACGCATCATGCGAGCAATGATTGCCATTGGTAGGGCACCGAGTGCTATTCCGGGCAAGACCAAATGGCGGAGAACATCGACGAAAGCAGTCCAGTTACCGGTGAGAGCTGCATCCAATAAATGAAATCCAGTTATATGCTGGAGGGTTATGCCGTTAGAGATAATCCCAGTGAACGGAAACCAACGTAACCGGAGGCTGAACAGCATCATGAGCAGCACCGCTGTCCAAAAGATCGGCATGGAAATCCCCAATACCGCTCCGGCCATGAGAATGTTGTCGAACAGAGAGTACTGACGGACGGCGGCGAATATCCCCGCCGGTATGGCAATAATCATTGAAAACAGGATGGCGACCAACGACAGCTGTATCGTGACTGGAAACGCACGCATCACAGCCCCAGTTGCTGGCTCCATTGTCTGATACGATACTCCGAAGTTCCCGGTGATCGCGTGTTTGAGGAATATCCCGTATTGCACGTATATCGGTTTATCCAACCCGAGTTCATGCCGAAGTTTGGCTACCTCTTCGTGCCCTCCCTTCTCTCCGATCAGTGTTTGAGCTACATCGCCGGGCACGAAGTGCATGGCAAGAAACACAAGCAGAGTGATCCCGAACAATACCGGGACAAGCGCAATCAACCTCTTGATAATATATTCCAGCATATAATCTGTCCCTCACGAATGAACGGGGGATGGACGAACCAACGTCCATCCCCCAAGAAAGGTTATGTTTTAGGGCTCTTTCCAAATCTGATCCGCATAGAAGAACATCGATAATGGATCGAGTTGGAACCCATGCACCTTAGTGGTCGATGCTCGAACGAGCACCCCGTTGGTGAGCCAGACATCCCCAGCATCCTTCCAAATTAGATCGAGCGCTTTGTCGATCAACTGTGCTCGCTTGTCTGGATCGGCGCACACTCGCTCTTGTTCGATCAATGAATCGATCTCAGGACGATTGTCAAACGCATGAGGGATGTTCCCTGCCTTCCCGTAGTATAGATAATACAGGAAGTTATCCGGATCGCCGCAGTCTGCGGTCCAGCCGCGCAGGTCCATCCCGTCCTTGAAGTTCGGATCACGGGTAGTGCGCAGGTAAGATCCCCACTCGAGCTGGGTTATATGAACGTTAATTCCGACCTTCTTCCAGTAACCCTGCAGGGCGGTAGCGAGCTTCCCTCCCGCGGGGTTATAGCTGCGCGGGTTCCCATAGGTATAGAGGTTGCAATCGAACCCGTTCGGGTATCCTGCTTCGGTAAGGAGCTGTTTTGCCTTCTCCGGATTGTACGCGTAGTCGGGCTCCAACTCGCGGTAACCCGGCATTCCCGGCGGCATCGGTGAGCGCATCGGTACGGCTAATCCCTGATATAAGTACTCACAGAGTTCCTTTTTGTTGACCGCGTAGTTCAGTGCCTGGCGGACGCGGATGTCATTGAACGGTGGAACCATGCGCGGGATTCCAATGTAGTTGACGAGTAAGGCTGTGAGTTTGTACAGCTTGACACCGGGATCGTTTTCGAGTACTTTGATACTCTCTGGCGGTACGTTCATCATGATGTCAATCTCTCCTGCTTGAAGCATCATGGTGCGTACCGAGCCTTCCGGAATCTGTTTGAAAATGATCTTGTCAACCTTGGGCTTGCCGCGCCAATAATTCGGGTTAGCTTTGACCGTAACATGGTCGTTGGGAACCCACTCTACGAATTCGAACGGTCCGGTTCCTACCGGATGCTTGTATACTTCCAGTCCGTATTTTTCCACCGCGGCTGGGCTGACGATACCGAACCAGACCATTGCCAGGTCTTGGAGTAGCGGAGCGTAGGGATGGGATAATGTCAACTCAAACGTGTAATCATCCACTACCTTGTAGCTGGCCACATTCGCTTCCAATGTCCCGGGGACGTAACTATCGATTCCCTTGCGTTTGGCATAATAATAAGGGTAATTAGGGTCCAATAAGCGATCAAACACCAGTTTCAACGCGTGTGCGTCAAACTTCGTCCCGTCATGGAACGTCACCCCATGACGGAGGTGGAAAGTGTACACCAGGCCATCAGGGGAAATGTCCCAACTCTCCGCCAATCCAGGCACGATCTTCACCGACCCAGGGCCATACTCCACTAGCCGATTGTAAATCGTGGCCATGATGAATGCCGCTTCGTTGTTCATTACACACTCCGGATCGAGCCCACCAGCCGGGTCCGCCGCTGTACCAACGACCAGTGTCCCACCGTAATGCACATTATCTTCCGCGGCAGCTGCTATTCCTACGATGAGCAGCAGAGCGGCAAACACTACCCCTAATAACAATCTGTGACGAGAAAACAGCATTGCGTACCTCCTTAAATCGTTTTCGATTCCCGAGTTGCCAGACAGCGTCGTTTCTTGTTACTCCATAACATCCCCCCTTTTTACCGCCTTAACGGCAGGCGGACTTTTTGAAATTCATCGATGAATTCCGAAATGTATTCAGCCACTTTTTCCATAACCTCTCGCCCCAGTGCAGGGCTTGCCGCGGTAGGAGGCACGGAATGATCTGCTTCGGGTGAAGCGCCATATTCGATCATGTCTCCCGTATCCGTGTAATCGCGCGTGCGCAGAGAGACATGAATCAATCCGGATTTGAACCTGCATGCGTGTATGTCGTCCAGGATGAGGACATCGCTTAAGTTATTGCGCACCGGGATCTGGGCCCTGTCCAGATCGACGATCTTGTCATTTATCGCTAATACCAAACTGGTCTCAAGGAAATCCCCATGACCAATTAACGCCCAGCTTGGATTGATCGCCTGGGCTGATTCCCACCACAGCACAGTGGCAGCAAGTACCTCCTTTTTGCGCAGGTAATTCCCCACCGTAGTGAGGGGGCCGAGGTTACCGCCATGTCCATTGATAAACACGATGTGAGTAACCCCGTAGGACACAAAGTAATCACATATCTCTTGATAAACCTCAACCAGAGTTCTTTCAGTAAGTGACAGAGTGCCGGGAAAATCGGCATGATAATCGGCATACCCGATCGGAATCGCCGGTGCTACGACCGCCGGACTAATCTCACTTACGCGTCGGGCGAGTGTCTGAGCGATCAGGTAATCAGTGCCTACCGGCAGGTGAGGTCCATGTTGTTCTATACTCCCGGTAGGGATCACTACCGTCTTGGTTTCGGTCAGCGCAGCTGCCGCCTGTGGCCAAGTCATCTCTTCCAACAAATAGCCCACATTACCTCCTTTTTCAGATGTCACGTCCCCCGGGAAGGAACAATTTCTCCGATGCAAGAAAGTGCTGATCGATAATCTGTTTTATCCTCTCTTTGTCCTTGTTTTTTAATGCTTCGAGGATCGCACGGTGGCGATCGATCATCTCCTGACCGTGCTGAGCGATATAGCGTTTATCCACTTGCGTGGCTACTTGTTGGTGAGTTATCTCCAGCACTGGAAAGAGAGCTCTCTCCAAGAAAGGGTTCTTCGCCGCAGCCGCTAAGCTGAGATGAAAATCGCGGTCGGCTGATGTGTAGTCATCGTAGTTCCCCAGGGATAGCGAAGTGACAATAGCGTTGAAGCACTCCTCTATTTTCTTGATGTCAGTAGGTTCAGCCTTTTCAATTGCCAGCCGGGCGAGGACTACCTCCAGGATCCGTCGTGCCTCCCATACCTCCCCCAGACTTTCGTTCTCCTGGAGAGCGGCTATTGCTGCTTCCACCCCGGTCAGTCTGTCTACTCCCTTAGCTACGTACGTTCCATCCCCGATGCGCCTTTCTATCACTCCCATGACTTGGAGGGCACTGAACGCCTCACGTACAGCAGCCCTACCGACTCCAAGAGTCTCTGCCAGGACGCGCTCTGACGGGAGTCGGTCCCCAACTCGGTAATGTTGTGCTTCAATAGCTTTTACGATTTCATCGATCACGAACGACGTGCGACTTCTTTGTGTAGGAAAGTTTGAGAAATTTACCAGTTAGATCACCTCCTTGACTAGATATTGTTCATACCGGTCAGTCCAATATCAATATATGGATAAATACAGCATATGTCAAGAGGAACTTGCGATTCACGTCTCAATGGAAGAGTAAAAGAAACACTCCAATGGCTATTCCACACCCAAGCACCGCTCCGACAAGAGCGGGAAGAAACAACTCGTACAACGCGATCACTGCACCCAGAAACTTACGCATTATGACCTCCTTTTGAAACCTCATTAGTACTAGGGACGAGATGGCAAGCAACTTTGTGGCTAGCTCTAACATCTACTAGTAGGGGAGACTCATGTGAACAGCGGGGACCAGCTTGTGGACAACGAGGATGAAAGAAACATCCCGGCGGAAGATCGAGTGCGCTTGGTACTTCTCCCATCAATACGTTTCTCCCTTTTATTTCCGGATTAGGTTTTGGCACGGCTTCAAGCAGCGCTTTGGCGTAGGGATGCAGAGTGTGGGTAAACAACTCATCAGTAGATCCCCACTCGACTATCTTTCCCAGGTACATCACCCCGACGGTGTCGCTTATGTGACGCACGACGTCCAGGTCGTGGGAAATAAACATGTAGGTAAGATGGTGCTCATCTTTGAGGTCATTCAACAGATTGAGAATCTTCGCCTGAACCGAGACATCAAGGGCGGAGGTCGGTTCATCGAGAACTATGAACGTGGGATCAGCAGCCAGTGCACGGGCGATTGCGATCCGCTGGCGTTGTCCCCCGCTGAACTCATGCGGATAGCGGTACATATGTTCCTCTTTTAACCCCACGCTGCGCAGTAATTCGAGCACAATATCGTCTCGATCTCCAGGGTCACATATCTTGTGGATTAACAGCGGTTCAGCAACCACGTCAGCGATCAGCATACGAGGATTGAGTGATGAATACGGATCTTGAAAGACCATCGCTGTCTGTCGCCGGAATATTTTCAGGGATCGCCCACGTAGTGCGGTGATGTCTTCCCCCTTGAACAGGATTTTCCCCCCGGTTAATGGAATCAGCCGGAGAATCAAGCGCCCTAGCGTAGTCTTCCCACATCCACTCTCTCCCACCAGACCTAATACTTCACCGTCCTGAATAAGAAAGCTGACGTCATTCACAGCGTGCACCCGGCCGCGTCGGGTCAATATCCCTCTTCCGGTCATGAACTCTTTGGTGACGTGGCGTACCTCCAGTATCGGCTCAGGAGTCATCTTCGACCTCCGTATAGATGACAGGCCACCATATGTCCTGCTTCAATCTCAATTAGCCTGGGCTTCTCTCGTGAACATACCGGCATCGCTTGGGTACAACGGGGATGGAACCGACACCCGGTAGGGGGATTTATTAGTTGGGGCACAAAACCTGGGATTTCCGCCAGCCGTCTCCCGCTTGCCATAGTTGGGATCGATTCCTTGAGGGCATTGGTGTATGGATGAAGCGAGTTCTTGAATATGGTGAATACGTCAGCAACCTCGACGATATGTCCCGCGTACATCACGGCCACCCGATCGCACATCTCGGCTACCACCCCCAAATCGTGAGTTATTAGTAACACCGATGTTCCATGCTCTAGCTGCATTTTCTTTATCAGATCCAGGATTTGCCGTTGGATCGTTACGTCGAGGTTAGTTGTTGGTTCATCGGCGATCAGCAACTTGGGATCACACATCATCGCCATACCGACCATAGCGCGCTGGCGCAGGCCACCACTGAATTCATGTGGATAATTACGAGCTCTCTGGCGTGGGTCGGGCATCTTCGTCTTCTCAATCATGCGGACAGCTGCTGCCAGAGCCGAACTCCGGTGCACTCCCTGGTGGTAGATTAAGGGTTCAGCCATCTGGAATCCCACGCGTAGAAGTGGGTTAAGATAGGCAGTGGGATCCTGGAAAATAATGGCAATTTGTCCCCCTCGAATTTCACGAATTCGTCGCTCATCCACCGCTAGCAGATTTTCACCTTCGAACTCGATAGTTCCGCCTACTATCTCGCCCGGACGGGGAATCAATCTGAGGATCGACAACGCGGTGACAGACTTGCCACATCCGCTTTCTCCCACCAGGCCGAAAGTCTCACCGTGTCGAATGGTGAAACTCACCCCGTCTAGGGCTTCAACGACCCCTCCATACGTGAAGAAATGGACTTCAAGGTCCTTTACTTGCAATAAGTACCGCTCGTCTTTCGCCACGCTACCGTACCTCCGTCAGTCGCCGTAGCTTGGGGTCGAGAGCATCTCTGATTCCGTCACCCAGCAGGTTGAATCCCAGTACCAGGAGCATGATGGCCAATCCCGGGAAAGTGGACACCCACCAGGCTTGAAACAGGTATAGTCTTCCATCGCTTACCATCCGCCCCCACTCCGCCAGCGGTGGCTGCGCCCCAAACCCGAGGAAGCTAAGAGCAGCTGTTTGGAGGACAACTGCTCCCATATCCAAGGTTAGGGTAACTAAAATTGGAGAAAGACAATTAGGGAGCACATGCTTACGAATTATCATCCAGTTACTCGCACCTCGTGAACGCGCTGCCTCCACGTATAGACTTTCCCGCACAGCGAGCACTTGTCCTCGAACGAGGCGGGTGTAAAGAGGCCACCATACCAAAGCCAACGCCGCCATTGCATTTTTTAACCCGGGCCCTATCGCTGCCGAGACTGCCATCGCCAAGATGAGAGAAGGGAAAGACAGGAAGATATCGGTTATCCGGAGGATTACTTCATCCACCCATCCGCCTAGATATCCAGCGATCCCGCCGAGCAGGACTCCTGTGGGGACTGCTAGGGAGAGGATTATCACTCCGGCGATAGCGCTATGACGTGCTCCGACAAGGAGTCGGCTGAGAATATCCCGACCCATCTTGTCGGTGCCGAGCAGATGGCTTGCTGTTGGAGGACTGAACCGATGTGCGAGATCGGGCTCATAAGGATCGTAGGGAGCAAGCTTTCCGCCGAAGATGGCAATGAAATAAAATACAACGATAATGATAAAACCGCTTACTGCTAGAGGGTTCTTCCGCAGGACATATAGAGTAAGCCCCATTTCCTTAAGTGTTGGGGCAAGACGGCGCTTGAGGAGACGATAGCGCTTAGACAGAGACAGCATCGCTTCACCTCGCTTTCTCTCCCATGCGGATCCGGGGGTCGATTATGCTGTACAGGATGTCAATGAACAGGTTGGACAGAATCATCATCAACGCCACAACGAGTGTGTAGCCAACCATTGCTGGCAAATCAATCAGCACAATAGAACCAGCCGCGTAGCGACCCATTCCTGGCCATGCGAATATGGTCTCTAGGAGTACTGATCCCGCGATTAGCCAACCGAACTGGATTCCCAGCACCGTTAATGGGGGTATCACCGCATTGCGAAACGCGTGACGGAAGTGAAGGATCCACGATGGTAAGCCCTTGGCTCTAGCAGTTACAATATATTCCGCACCAAGGACTTCCAACATGCTGGAGCGGGTGATCCGCACGATGTAACCCATAATCCAAAAGCCGAGAGTAAACGCTGGTAGGATGAAATGTCGCAATGCATCTCCAAAGGCGGTTAGGTTCCCCTGGAGCAGTGAGTCCAACAACACGAATCCGGTAATATTGTGAATCTCTACACTGATACGCCCCCCCGACGGCAACCAATTCAACCGGTAGTAAAAGAAGAATTGGAGTAGAAGCGCTGACCAGAATATCGGCGTTGATACACCGATTAGTGAGAAGACACGGGAAGCATGATCGATCCAGCTATTACGCTTAATAGCAGAAATTGCCCCCAGCGGTATACCAACAAACACCGCGAAAAAAAACGCGATCATTGCCAATTCAAACGTGGCGGGAAAGTACGTGATCAAGTCCTTAAGTACAGCACGATGCGTGGTGGGAGATACGCCGAAATCTCCGTGCAACAAGTTCCAGATATAGTAGCCCAGCTGAACGTATAGTGGATCGTTCAAGTGATAGCGCTCAGCAAGTGCCTGTACCTGCTCCTCGCGTGCATGAGGACCAGCCCATTCGCGGGCAGGATCAGCTGGGATTACGTATGCGATCGTGAAGATGAGAATAATAACGCCGAGGAGCACCGGAAACACAAGAAGCAATCTTCGTATGATATATCTCCACAAAGACACGTTTCTCCTTTGGATTTAAAACATCCCGGCACCGCAAGTCTCCCTCACGGTGCCGGGTGATCACATATGCTCCACTACCAACCCTTGGAAATCGCGTAGAAGTCGGGTGGCATAACCGGGTTGTAGTAGAATCCTTTGACCCAAGTGCGCCTTACTGCGATGCTCTTTTTCTGAGCAAGCCATATGTACGGCACTTCTTTAGCAGCTAGTTCTTGAATCTGAGCATACAAGTCCGCGCGCTTATCTCGATTAGGTTCCCACTTAGCCTTATCAATCAGCTCGTTCATAGCAGCATTGGAGTACGCTTTCCAGAAATGAGCGGGGCCGATCAATGCGTCTGTATAATCGTCAGGATCAGCGTAGTCCGGATACCAACCTGCTATTAACAGGTCCAGTTCACCCTGACGCATCAGGTTATGGAGTACGGAGAAAGTGCCAACGCGGATCGTGGCTTGGATGCCGAGCTTCCTTAGTTCATTCTGCCACATGACCGCGATTTGCTGTGCTGTTTCTCTCCCCTGCCCAACGGAGATTTCCAGCGTCAACGGTTTTCCGGTATGCGGGTCTATTCGGGCTCCGGAAGTATTTTTCGTGTATCCGGCAAGATCTAGTAGTTGGGCTGCCTTATCCAAGTTGAAAGTGTAAATGGTCTCAGGTTTGGTATACCCGAACATCCCTTCAGGGATGGGGCCGTATAAACGTTGGGCGTAACCTTGATAAATGTACTTGATAAGCTTATCGTACGGTACCGTCCACGCGAGGGCCTGCCGCAGGGAAACGTCTTGCAGCACTCCGGTTTTACAATTAATAACTACGAAGTCAATGTTGAACGATGGGAAAGGCTCGACGACCACTCCCGAGGATCCAAGCAGATCGGGGATGTTCGTTTCTGGGAATTCATATACGATGTCAGCATCTCCTCGTTTTACCAGCATAACTTCGGTACCAACTTCGGGGACCACGCGGACTTCTACTTGTTTGAGCGGAGCTGGCCCCCGCCAGTAATCATCAAATCGCTCCAGCACTACTCTGTCGTTAGGGATCCATTCCTTAAGTTGGTAAGGTCCTGAGCCGTATTCGTTCCTGGACGCCCATTCGTTCTCTGCACCGTCGATTACACCACCGTGCGCCTCTACTTGGCGAGAGTTAACAATGCTTGCAGTAATTATGCTCAGTACGGATAGAAAGGCGGCGTACGGTTTGGTTAGAGTGATCTGTACCGTATAGTCGTCGATCACCTTAGTACTATTCAGGTCCATACATTGCGAGAGCATCCACGCCGGGCCTTGGTTCATGCGGAGAACACGATCGAAGGAATACTTGACGTCTTTTGCAGTGACGGGGGTACCATCGTGAAACTTAGCGTCCTTGCGCAAGTAGAATGTCCATACTAACCCATCATCCGAGCAACTCCAATGGGTAGCTAATCGTGGTACGAACTTAGTTGAATCCGCTCCGTCATAACCCACCAGTCTGTCATACGTGTTTCGCAGGATCAGCCAACCCCGAATCGTGTATGAAACGGCTGGATCAAGAGTTGTTGGTTCACCATAGATCAACAATACTAACTTATCGGGGTTGGTTATCCGTCCTTCCCCGAGGGAGAGAAGTCCCATTCCAGACACCAATAGAACCACAGAAATCGCGATTAGCAACCAATTACGCTTCACCGGTAACCTCCTTACGTTTCTGGGTTGCTCAACCGAAAAAGCACAGCTGCAGTTAGCTTCTATGTGATCACCTCCTTGCGCTTACCATCCGGGATTGAGATTCCGGAGTGGTGCCCGCCAATTTTCGCCATTAAACATCTTACCGGTCAGTCCAATATAGCACGAAACGGATTCCCCTGTCAAGGAAGCGCCTGAATCGCTCTCCATCATTGACTTATCTTTGGGAGCACCATACAATGGTCATACCAGTGGACCGTGGTGATAATCGTTGTTCAATTGGAAACCGTATTACAGACGAGAATTGGAGGAGGCGGGAGCGGGCGATTGCATTGATAAAATGTTCGTCCGCGCTGAGAAAGAAGACTCGCTGCCTCTGCTGATAGAGACCGGTGCGATCCTATCATTTCCCCACACTGCATTGCGGTATGCTGGACCGCTTCAGGCGCGGGTGATCGTTGGACTGCGCCGCGCAGGAATCGAACACGTGGTTGCGTTAGGGGTGTTTCACATGTGGGGACACGCGACTACGCGAGATGATTACGCAACGGCGATGGAGGAAACAGAGGAAGGGACACGGAGAATGATGGCGTTTAATAAGCTACGAGGGGCATTTATCCCCACTGATCCCATCTGTGAAACTCCGTTTGGTGACCTTCCCCTTGAACTCATACCGCCCGTGAAGGAACTCAATGTGCGCATAGACGGTGACGGTCTACTGCGAGACGAGTTCTCGCTTGACACTTTTATGAGCCTTCTTCTCTACTACTACCGGATGTGTGGCGTGTCTCTCCCGGACATTAGCCCGATTTACATTGGGATGACGAGAAACCCCGTGTCCGGGTCGTTCACCACTGCTGCCCAGGTTGCCGCGGTAATACGCGGGTTGCTCTCTCCAAAGACAGCGATTGTAGCAACGGGCGATCTCATCCACTATGGAACAGTATACACCTCACCGGAGATGATGAAGAAAATGCCGGCAGCGCGCTCAGAGTTGACTAAGTACTTCCGCGTTAAGTTGGAACGCACACTCCTGAGCGCTCTGAACGACCGCGATTACTCGGAAGCGTTTCGGCTGTGTGATACTGTACTGAACAACGATCAACGCTATCTTCTTCCGGTAATTGCCGAAGTGCTGTCTTCCCATGCTGCCTACCGGATAGATGCGTTCGAGCTATCCGATTATACAACGATATTAAACGTGAATGCCCCGTGCGTGGTTGCTTCAGCACTGGTGGCGTACGTCCCAGAGGTCGAGAAGAGGTGATTTGAGCTATGGATGGTTCGGGGATCAAGTGCATATTGCTCAGAGGAGGAGAGATCTACTCCCCTGCAAAACGTGGCCGGGGCGATATTTTGATAATTGGGAGGATGATCGCTTCAGTTGGGGAGGGCCTCATACCTCCTGTTGGTCTGGAGGTGGAGGAATTTGACGTCTCCGACCGATTAGTCATTCCAGGATTTATCGATCTGCATGTACATCTGATTGGGGGGGGAGGGGAGGATGGCTCCACTTCTCGTGTGCCCGAGATAAACCTCTCCACACTAACTTCGGCTGGGATCACCACGGTAGTTGGAGTGCTTGGGACGGATAGCATCACTCGCACCCCTGAAGCGCTCCTCGCTAAGGTGAAAGCACTGCGAGCTGAAGGCCTCAGTGCCTGGATGTATACGGGAGCGTATCACCTCCCCTCCCCTACGATTACTGGTAGCGTTACCAGAGACCTGGCACTGATTGACGAAGTACTCGGGGTGAAGATAGCAGTTGCTGACCATCGAAGCTCTCAACCGACTACACATGAACTTGCCCGCCTCGCTGCTGAGGCGCGGGTTGGTGGTATGTTGGGGAGAAAACCGGGGATTGTACATGTGCATGTTGGACCCGGTCAGGCCGGACTTGCTCCGATCATCAAGGTATGCACACGCACGGAAATCCCAATAGGGCAGTTCCTTCCTACTCACATCTCCCGCAGCCCTGCTCTCGTTTCCCAAGGGATCGAGTTTGTGAAATCGGGTGGAGCCATCGATCTCACCGTTCCGAGCGATCCCGACACCATAGTCCCGATTGTGTGGAAATTGGTGAATGCAGGAATCAACATGGGTAAAGTTACTATTAGCTCCGACGGCAACGGCAGTCGTCCTTTGTTCTCAAGAGATGGAGATCTCATTGGAATGACGACCGGCACGGTGTTAACTTTGTGGGAGAGCGTGAAGTTCCTCGTGGCTGAGAAAGTACTTCCGTTTTCCGATGCTTTGCGGTTAATAACTACTAATCCCGCGGACAGACTGGGGATATCTAAGCTTAAGGGGAGAATTGAGCCGGGTGCGGACGCGGACATTGTTATACTGGACCAAGACTTTAGCATCGACAAAGTGTTTGCGCGCGGTAGGTTAATGGTTGATAGTGGCGCCCCGGTGGTGAAGGGAGCATATGAGTAAGACGGTGGGGATAATCGGAGGAATGGGACCCGCAGCTACAGTGGAGCTGTTCCGCCGTATTGTTGCGTTTACTCCAGCAACGCGAGACCAAGAACATCTCCGAATCATTATTGATAATAACCCGCGTATTCCCGATCGGACGGCCGCGATCCTGGGGAAAGGAGAAAGCCCACTACCACTGTTGATCGAAACGGCGCGGACCTTGGAGAAAGCAGGAGCTGAAGTGCTTGCTCTTCCATGCAACACAGCTCACTTCTATCTCCCGCAATTACGAGAACAGGTTGGAGTGCCGATTGTTGACATGGTCGAAGAGACGGTACACATGGTCCGGGAATCAATGGTCGCACTGTTGGCTACAGATGGAACGGCAAAGGCAGGAGTATATCAACGGGCATGCACAGCTCAGGGGATCGAGCTTGTTCTCCCACCACTCCGTGAGCAGCGGTGGTTAATGGAAATCATCTACAAAATCAAGGCTGGATCAGCACCAGAGGGATTTGAGGATGATATGGGAATGATCATTGGTAGATTGAGCGAACAACAGGGAGTACAAGGGGTGATCATCGGGTGCACTGAGCTGTCGCTCATCCCGATTGTGCGCTCTCTGATCGCAGTGTACGACGCTCTCGATATCTTGGCCCACCGAGTGGTGGAGATATCCAGAGGAGGAAAGTGATGCCGGAGCTACCCGATCTTGAAGTTTTGCGAGATGTGCTCACGCGTAAAGTGTTAGGGCGGAGAATTGTCAGATCCCGTGCCCTTCGCCCTGGAATATTGAAGACGGTTGATCCACCGCTTGAGGCTCTGATCGGGGAACAGGTCAATGAAATCTCACGCCGGGGAAAACATCTTATTTTCACACTCCGTTCCGATCTGCATTTCGTCGTTCACTTAATGCTCGCTGGACGATTCGTCCTCTGCCGGAGCGACACCCGGTTGACCAAAGCGTCCGGGCTGGTTATCTCGTTTGCCGATGGGGAGGATCTGCGGTTGATCGAGAACGGCCCGATAAAACTGGTGCAGATATATGTGGTCGCAGATCCCATGCAAGTGGATGCAATTGCGCACGCTGGAATCGAACCCCTGTCCTCTGAATTTACGGTGGAGAGGTTGACCGAAATGATGAGAGGGCGTCGGCGACAGGCGAAGAAATTTCTCACCGATCAGCGGATAATCGCTGGGATCGGAAGCGCCTACGCGGATGAGATCCTATTCGCTGCCCAGATTTCGCCAATCCGCTACGTGAGCACGTTGTCCGAAGAGGAAATCACCCGTCTACATGTAGCGATTGTAAGCGTCCTTGAAAGTGCAATAAACGAAATTCGGGCTCGCATCGGGGATAGCCTCTTCACCGATGAGATCCGTGACTTTCTCAAGGTCTACAAGCGAACCGGCGACCCGTGCCCGATCTGTGGGACGCCAATCCGCGAGATCCGCTATGCCCAAACCCGCACCTACTACTGTCCAACCTGCCAGTCGGGAGGGAAAACCATTCCCGACCGGCGCAGTTGGATAACTCACTAGCGGATGATCAGCCGGAACGAGTAATACTTGATCGTGCGGGAGCAGGAATCTCCGGCAGTCTCCATCGCTAGGGTGAGGAGGAACGGTCCTTGATCGAGCACGCTGGTGGACAGGGTATAACTTCCATCCGTCGTCGTGAATTCGGTAATCGGGATCAGTGCATCGAACAAGTCTCCGTCTGGAGCGATGGTGAGCACGTGGGGTAGCTCTTTGGTAGAAGTAAGGCGGGATTCAGGCACGATAGGGACCGTATTCCCGTTGGGAAGCGTAATTGAGCATCGATCCCACAATATGACGATAGCATCGGATGAAACGTTATGAATCCAGATGGGAATCCTGCTTTCCACCGCATTATCGCTATTTATCGACGCTTTAAACGAGACGTAGATCGTATCATCTTGAAAGATACCTTTTTCTGAATATACCGGACCCAGCATCTCGAGCGTTTTCTGCGGCACGCTTACCTGAGTATCTGGTGCCGGCGCCGGTGCCGGTTGATGCAGGGCCATTCCTCCGATTAGCAGTGCTACTAACGCCACCCCGAAAACGATCAAGGTCGTATTATTATCCATACGTTCCACCCCTCATCTCTTTTTATTAGAGACGGCATTATGGTTGCTGTCCACATCAATCCTCGCACAATGGGCAATCGACGAAACTATCGTCTGCCCCTCATGTGTGTGACATTTATCACCAAAAACAGGCGACCAGACCATGTCAATACAAGAAAATAGAAGCACTAAACTTTGCATGGCGATTCAATATGGCAGTATCATTCATGTCAAGGGAGGCGAGATGGCAAAACGGATCTCCGTGATCGATATGGAGCGGTGCGTGGGATGCGAATCATGCATGTTTGCGTGCACACGGCGTTTCGGGGTAGGAGGAACGGGGAAGGCTTGTATAGCGGTCCGGTCTGCAGGCGGGATCAGGCGAGGATTCGTGGTAGTCGTCTGTCGGGCGTGTTCCGACCCACCGTGCGCACGTGCCTGCCCGACCGATGCCCTCACCGTGCGGGACGGCGGTGGGGTTATCTTCCACCCGAACGAATGCTTGGGCTGCGGGAACTGCCTCGATGCCTGCCCGTACGGCGCTGTATTCTGGGACGAGGTAGCGGGGAAGCCGCAGATCTGTGTATATTGCGGAATATGCGCTCAGTACTGCCCATACGATGTCATTGCGCTGGAGGAGGTGCCAAATGGTGCCGGGTGATCCGCTCTGTCGAGTGCTCACGATCGATCTCTCCCACCGCAGCTTCCGCATCGATGACCGGCCGGAGCTGTTCGCCGCCGGGATCGGAGGAACCGGGGTGGGAATCCGCCTACTGAACGAGCTCTGTCCTCTGGGGACCGATCCGCTCGGGCCGGATAATCCGATCATCCTCGCGGTCGGTCCGTTGGTCGGGCTGTATCCTCTCGCTTCGAAGACGGTAGCGATGTTCAAATCACCGCACACCGGCAACTTGGGGGAGGGGCATGCCGGCGGGCGCAGCGCGGTGTCGATCCGCATGGCCGGTTACGGAGCGATCGTCGTCCGCGGGGCGAGCAGCAGGCCGGTGTACCTAGTGATCGAGGACGGCCGCGTCCGGTTCCGCGACGCCTCCGCCCTGTGGGGACTCTCCACCAGTGCCACGGTGGGGAGCGTGATCCGCGAGCGGGAACCCGGATCGGGGTACCGGTCGATTATGCGCATCGGTCCGGCCGGGGAGAAGAAAGTCTCCTACGCCTGCGTGATCGTCGACACCTACCGCCACTTCGGCCGGCTCGGACTGGGGGCAGTGTTCGGGAGCAAGAACCTCAAGGGGATAGTCGTTATCGGAAAGCGGACCCTTCCCACGGCCGATCCGCGCGGCTATCGGAAAGTCTACGACGAGATATTCCGTGCTGCTACTGCATCGCCGCTGATGAAGAAATATCACGAGCTGGGAACGCCGATGAACGTGCTCCCGCTCAACGAGCTCGGTGCCCTGCCCACACGGAACCTGAAACAGGCTCAGTTCGAGGGAGCACAGGATATCTCCGGCGAGCGATTGGCCGAGACCGTCCTCGGCCGGCGGCTCGCCTGCGCCCACTGCCCGGTGGCGTGTATCCACCTCGCTGCCCTGCGCGTCCCTCATCCCAAGGAGCCGTACTTCTACAAGACCGCGATGGTCGGCTACGACTACGAACCGATCTACTCTCTGGGAACGATGCTCGGAATATCGTCCTCCACTGGATTACTCGAGCTGATCGACGAGGTGGAATCGCAGGGGCTCGACGCGATGAGCACCGGGGTGGTCCTTGCCTGGGCGACCGAAGCGCTGGAGAAAGGGCTGATCTCAACAGCGGAGACCGATGGGATCACGCTTTCTTTCGGTGACTATGCCGGTTACATCGCGGCCGTGCGTCGCATCGTGACCCAGCCGAACGAGTTCTACCGCGCCCTGGCCCACGGAGCCGAGCGCGCCGCCTCGATCTACGGTGGCCTCGACTTCGCGCTGACATTCGGGAAAAACGAGATGCCGGGATACCACACCGGACCAGGAGCCGCCCTCACCTTCCTCGCCGGAGCACGGCACAGCCACCTCGACAGCGCCGGCTACAGCGTCGATCAGAAGGCGGCGGCGAGCGGTGAGGCCCTCTCTCCGGACACCCTTGCCGAACGGCTGCTCGCCGAGGAGAGCTGGCGCCAGGTGCTCTCCAGCCTCGTTGTCTGCTTCTTCTCCCGCGGGATCTACTCCCCGCCGGTGGTTGCCGATGCGTTGCGAGCTTGGGGAATTGAGCTGGATACGGATGCGCTGGAAGAGTTCGGCCGCGATGTGCTGGCACGGAAGCACGCGTTCAAGGCACGTGAGGGGTTTAATGTTGAGAAGGTCCGGATACCACGCCGGATCCTGGAGACTCCCACCCCACTCGGACGGATCAATGAATCATTCCTGAGAAAAGCGTTGACAAAGTTCAAATAGACCTTGAGCCGGCGAGAGGACTTGAACCTCCGACCCACGGTTTACGAAACCGTTGCTCTACCACTGAGCTACGCCGGCGTTATAATTTGATTATAGCAACGGTATTTTACCCCATCAACTGGAGGCATTATGGACGGCCTGGCGATTGCGGCAGCGCTCACCGAGATCAACCGCATTGCAGATGGGGCGTCGGTGCGCACGATCTATCAGCCGGACCGCTGGACGTTCGTCATCCACCTGTTCGCGGGGAGGGAGTTTCGAGTCCTCGTCTCACCGCGACGAGCGCGGATCCAGTTAACCGATCTCGATCTTCCTCATCCTCAAACCCCGTCTCCGTTCACTATGCTCCTGCGCAAGCACCTGCGCGGCGGAAAGATCACCACGATAAACCAGGATGGCTGGGAACGCGTCGTGCGTGTTGGGATGACCCGCCGTGGACCAGATGGGGAAGTTAACCTCGAGCTCATTGGTGAACTGATCGGGGTGAGGGGAAATCTGATCTTGGTACGGGAGGGGCAGGTGATCGCGGCGCTGCGGGCGGATCCTCGGGTTCAGATCGGCGGGCAATATCATCCGTTGCCGCGGCAGGAGAAGCTCGATCCGCGCGAGGTGAATCCACAAGTTATTTCCGACATTATGGCAGCGGGTGATCCGGTACGGGCACTTGTAAAAGAGATTGACGGAATCGGAAAGGAAACCGCGCAGGTGGTCGTTTCTCAGAATAGTGGGCCGAAGGAGCTTGCGTCTCGTATCACTGAGATCGTTTCTTACGTTGATCATCCGGTCGGATGCTACGATCCGGACAGAAAAGCCGCGTACTTCTTTCCGGTGGAGTGCGGTGAGAAATTTGCAAGCTTTTCCCTGGCGCTCGACCGGGAGTACAGGATGAACTATGCCGATATGGATTACGAGCGCACTGTGAATGACCTGCGCATTGGGTTCGAACGGGCACTGGCGAAGCGCAAGCGGACGCTGGCCAAACTCGTCCGTTGGTTGGAAGAAGCGGAGCAGGAAGATATCCTGCGTCACCACGCCGATCTCATCATGATTCATCTGAAGGAGCTGTCTCGTGGGATGACGCGGGCGAAACTGCTCGATGTGGAGAGCGGATCCCCGGTGGAAGTGGCACTCGATCCGCGGCTCGGACCGATCGAAAACGCACAGGCCCTGTACGAACGGGCCAAGCGGTTGCGTCGCGGCCGCCCGCGCGTCGAGGCGCGCAAGCGGCGCTTGGAGAAAGAGATCGCGGTTTTGGAAGAAGGACTTGATGCGGTCGCTGCCGGTGAGGTCCCGTCCGAGGAGGCGCTTGCCCTCCTGCCAACACCACCAAAACAGAGTGAGAAACGGATTGTCCTTCCTGCCACCAGAGTGTATCAAATCGATGGCTATCGTGTTGAAGTAGGTAAAAGTGCGGTACAGAACGATTTTCTTCTCAAAAGGGCGAAGCCTGATGACCTGTGGTTTCATGTTAAGGGGCTGCCCGGCGCTCATGTGATCGTGCACCGCCGGGGGAAAAAGGAGGTCCCGCAGGAAGTGGTTGAGGCGGCAGCGCAGTTAGCGGCTGGATTTTCCAAAGGGAGAGAGGAGGCGAAGGTGGAAGTGAGTTATACTCGCGTTAAATACGTACGTAAGCCGAAAGGGGCTCCGCCGGGATTGGTCATCCTCGAGCGTGAAAAGACGATCGCTGTTGCACCGGACCGGCGTAGCGGGTAATTTTAGGAATGTCATGAACTTCGACTACATTTTGGACATAATTCTGTCGCTCATCGCTGTATTCACAGCGATAGTGCTTCACGAAGTCTCGCATGGCTACGTCGCGTACCGGCTTGGGGATCCAACGGCCAAGGCGCACGGTCGCTTGACTCTCAACCCACTCGCCCACATTGACCCGATTGGAACAATCCTCGTTCCGCTGATGCTGGCGGTGTTCCGTTCCCCATTTCTCTTCGGCTGGGCGAAACCTGTTCCGATAAACCCTAACTATTTTCGCAATCCGTTTAAGGGGATGCTCTACGTAGCGATCGCTGGCCCGGCGACGAACACTGTTCTCGCACTGGTCACTGCTGGTATCGGGCGGGCGAGCCTGACTGTAATACCGAATGAGCTGCTGTTTGGGGCAACGTTTTCTTCCTACCTCGTCCGTGATATATTTTACCTGTTAGGAATGTTCGTTATCATTAACGTATTCCTCGCGGTATTCAACATGATACCCATTCCTCCCCTCGACGGCTCGCGCGTTCTTACCTACTTCTTGCCTCCGGAAGGGAAACGGGTAATGCTTATGCTCGAGCGGTACGGAATGTTGATACTATTTGCAATCATCCTCCTCGGCGGGATTAGTCGGCTGGTCAACGGGACAAGCTGGGTATGGCAAGGACTTCTCGGAGTTCGCTGGCTCGCTTCTATGACATTTTAAATGGCTCCTTGTTAGGACCCCTTACCGCGCGTATAATCCCACAAGCAACCAACGATAGGGAGAGGATTTCCGTGATAAGCCAAAAAGGTGATTATAAGATCAAGGAACGTACCGCCACTGAGGTGACGTTGGAGATCACCGTCGATGCGGAAGAAGTGCGCGGTGCGATAGATGAAGTATATCGTCGCTACAGCCGTGAGGTGAGTATTCCCGGGTTCCGTCGTGGACGTGTGCCACGCAACCTGCTTGAGGCACGATTTGGGAAGGAACTGTTCCTGGAAGAAGCACAAAAAGCGTTAGAGGAGGAGCACCTTCCTCAAGCGATTGCCGAGCTTGGGTTACATCCGGTCACCCCTCCGAAGACTGAGGAGACAAAAGTTGAAGAGGGAAAGCCGTTCGTATTCACTGCCAGCTTTTCCGTCCTCCCTGAGTTTGAACTTCCCGAATATAAAGGGATTGAAATCACTGTCCCTCCAGAGAAGGAAGTAAGCGAAGATGACATCCAGCAAGCACTGGAGGATATCCGCCGCCGGTTTGGGACCCTCGTCAATAAGGAAGGGGATACCGTATCCGCTGGGGACATCGTGCATGTGAAAGAAGGGGATGAGGAATGGGACACCCGCGCCGAGGAGGACAATCCCGTTACCTCCAAGCTGATCGGACACAAAGTGGGAGAGACGGTGGAAATATCGCTCGACGTCGGGGAAGGAAAGACCGTTGATACCTCTCTCACTATTCTTGGTTTGAAGGAAATATCACTGCCAGAAATCGATGATGAGCTTGCCAAAGACGCAGGTTATGACAGCCTTGATGCGCTGAAAGCGGATATCCGTGAACGACTTAAAAGCGCGCGGGCGCGGGAGCAACGGCGTGAGATTGAGTTGAAGCTACTGGATAAATTGATCGACCAGGTGGACATTCCGCTTCCTCAAGCTCTAGTTGAGGAAATTGCTGAAGAGGAATTGGACGAGCTGAAGCGTAACCTCGCTCATCCCCGTTCTCCGCTTTCATTTGAGGATTACCTGAAAGAAAGGGAGAAAACCGAGGATGAGGTACGGGCTGACTACCGTGAGCGTGTCTCCCGTCGCATCCGCCGTGAGCTGATGTTGCAGAGGATAGCTGAAGCGGAGGGAATCAATATTCCGGATGAGGAACTTGAACAACTGGCGAGCGAAGAGGCGGAGCGAGAAGGGGAGAATCCTCTCCGATTCATTGCTCGACTCAAGGCTGAAGATAGATGGGACGATTACCGCACCGCTAAAGTGAACGCCCGAGTACTCGAGCTTCTGTACAATGAAGCGAAAATCAAGGAGGAAGAGGAATGAAGCCGACCGCTCAGATCCCGTTCGTCATCGATCGCACCGGTCATGTCGAGCGCACCTACGATATTTACTCTCGCTTGCTTGAGGATCGGATAATCTTCCTGCGTCAACAGATTGACGATGAAGTGGCGAACGTGGTGATCGCCCAGATGCTGTTCCTTGCAGCGAAGGATCCGAATAAGGACATCAAGCTGTACATAAATTCTCCCGGTGGATCTGTTACCGCCGGGTTTGCCATCTACGACACCATGCAATATGTGAGCTGCGATGTTTCTACAATCTGCATTGGGCAGGCAGCGAGTATGGCCGCAGTCCTTCTTGCTGCCGGGACAAAGGGAAAACGTTCGGCCCTCCCCAACTCGCGCATCCTCATTCACCAGATATTCGGCGGTGCGCAAGGACAAGCGATCGATGTTAAGATCCAGACTGACGAGCTTCTCCGAATGCGGGATCAGATAAACCGAATCCTCGCCCATCACACTGGTCAGACGGTAAAAAAGATCACCAAGGATACCGACCGTGACTTCTATATGTCTCCGGAGGAAGCGAAAGAGTATGGAATCATTGATCGGATCATCGCTCCCAAGGCGAGTAAGTGAACATCTTTCATAAAAACGGCCGTAGCCAAAGTAGCTGCTGATTCGCTCACACTGACTTCCTGGGCTCGCATATATATATGACAAACTCGGTTGAACGAGTTGATGAACCGAGTCTAACACGGGTTGGCGCTGAATGATCAGCTATTACCTCTTGACAAGCAGCGATAAACGTGCTATATGTAACGTTACCGGTAACGATACCGATAACGTTACCAGAGGATATAATGAATCAGCACGTGACGATTCGCGATGTGGCTGCTGCCGCTGGGTTTTCCGTTAACACGGTCTCCCGGGCGCTGAACGATAAGCCCGATGTCAGCCCGGAGACGAAAGCACGTGTGTTGGAGGCAGCACGACGCCTTGGTTACCGTCCAAATAAGCTTGCGCGGGGCCTTCGTTCAAATAAGACCCAGACCATCGGAGTAATTGTCGCTGATATAGCTAATCCATTTTTTGGTGCCGTAGTTAAAGGGGTAGAGGAAGCAGCTCGCGAGCATGACTTGAGCATCATCCTTGGCAATACCAATGAAGATTACGAGAAAGAAGAAAAAGTAATCCAGACAATGCTTTCTGAACGGGTAGACGGATTATTAGTCACTCCAGTGCAAACCAAAAATGCGACAATCATTAAACTAGAAGAATCTGGTATGCCATTTGTATTACTGGGAAGGCATTTTAAGGATTTAGAAACTGATTATGTTGCTTCTGATGATGTCCAGGGAGGCTTTTTGGCTACAGAGCGGTTGATAAAACTAGGGCATAGGAAGATTGCATTTATTAACGGTCCACTACATGTGTCGTCAGCTAAGGAGCGGTTTCAGGGATATAAAGCTGCGTTAGAACGATACGGACTAGTTCTTAAACCAACATTAGTGAAAAATGATGCTATTACAATGGAGGATGGCTACCGTGTTGCTAGGTTGTTATTAAGTCACACTTCAAGACCCACTGCAGTTTTTGCATACAGTGATTTTGTAGCGCTAGGAGTAATAGAAGCAGCACATGAATGTGGACTTGCCATTCCTGATGACTTATCAGTTGTAGGATACGATGATACTAATTTCGCTCGTGGATTAGCAGTTCCGCTAACTACGGTTCATATTCCCATAGATGAGCTTGGTAAACTAAGCATAGAAATCCTTCGGGAAAAAATTAATGGCAGCAATGTAACTCGACAAGTGAGAGTTCCAGTGAAGTTAGTCATCAGAAAATCGGATGCGGAGGTCCATGCGTTTGGAGACTAGGGGCACGCTGTTTGTCACTTCGATTTGTATTGTAGTGACTAACATTGTATGGGGAGGAATGTTAGTGGGAGCTTATCAACTGGATTTGAATAATTTAAATCTCCATTGGAAAGACCCGATTTATTTATCATATGCTGCTGATAATAGCCAAACAAATTATTTTCTCGACCAAGGGTATGACTTAGTATTTAACTCAAACTTTGGAGTTAGTTTTAAAACAACCAAAGTAGGAATATTGGGGCTGTTATTCGGTGTTAACACAGATATCGTTCCTCTAGATTCATACTATAGCCCTCCTATAATCAAGAGGACTTATAATGATATTGTAGAACTTAATTATTGTCCAGTAAGAGATTTAGCAGTAAACGAAATATTTTACGTAGCATCATCGTCTATTGCTTATCGACGGATAATCATAACTAATATTTCAAACCAAGAGTTAGTAGTACACATTCTTGCACTATTTCAGAAATTACCATTTGCTATGATGTTAGCGAATAAGCTCGTGGATGGTTTTGAATTCCCAATTTCAATTCCACCTGACAGCTGGCAGAAACATAACTTGGATCAGTATGAAGGGCACTTCCAGGCAGCTTTTATGAGCAAAGAACTAACCACAAAATCAGTCTACAGTGGAATTTGGGATCTTCAATTACAAACCGGGAGTGAGAGTATTCCGATATCTACGGCACGCCGTGGCTCATTGTTAGTTCTTGGAAAACGTGCACTTCTGCAGCCAGGTGAAACGCAAACCTTTTATGTGATGTGGTGGAAAGGCGATAGAGGAGAGCAGCCACCTAACGTTGACACATTGGAGAACGGAAATTTAGAAGAAATATTCGCGATTAGGCATAAGTTGTATTCCCATGCTATGGGAAAATTGGCAGCAGAGGATCGTGAGCAAGCACTAGTTGGTTTCTCCTCTCTTCTTTTACTACGAGAACAGTTCATGCAAGCAGAAAATAGACTGCCTTACAACTATTACTTGTTCTCCCGCGAGCCAACTTGGGGATGGGGACATGCTGGCCAAGTGTTTCATGAAAGCATCGGTACTATTGCCTACGCGAATTTAGATGCCCATGGAGCAATAGACTCTCAACGCAATTTTTTCGCTATGCAGGATAACAATGGATACATCCCGTATCGCATTGGCCCTTATTTACGAGAGACAATAGACGGAAATACATCTTCAGCTCCTTTACTTAATTGGGAAAATTGGAAGATATACCAGATTACGCATGATAGAGAATTCCTTAAAGAAGCTTATTACCATGGAGCTCGGTTCTATGAATGGTGGGAATGCTATCGCGATAAAGACCGTGATGGATTGTGTGAATGGGGGGGAAATCCAATATTGGAGTGTCTGCGCGATTCTCACAACGTTGTGTTTCAGCAGGTTTTAAACGGCAATCGTAAGAAGATATCTGCGTTGGAGGCCCTTGATTTGAACTGCTTCTTAGTGCGAGAAGCAGAAGCGCTTTCTTATATGGCAAAGGAACTGGGGTTAGTCGCTGCGGAAAAATGGCGTAATAAAGCAGAAACACGTAAAGAGTTAATCAATAATACTTTTTGGGACCCTAATACGGCGTTTTATTACCACGCTGATATGGCTACGAACGAAATACGACCGGAATTGAAGCGTAAGGAAATGATAGCGTTTCTAACCCTGTGGGCGCATGTTGCTAACCAACGTCAAGCGCAATTATTGGTGAAGCAATTAACAGATCCCAATGTGTTCTGGCGAAGATACGGTGTATCTAGTATAGCGGCTGACGATCCTTATTACACTCCCAGTACTGGTGCTTGTAAATGGAACGGCCCCGTCTGGCCTCAATGGCAATATCTAATATTTGAAGGCTTATTGGACTATGGGTATGTGGATATAGCGAAAGCTTTACTGAGAAAACTTTTTAAGGCAATTGCTTATTGGTTAGTTAAAAGCCATAAATTTTGGGAGCAATATAACCCCGATCAGATCACAGAACAAAAATCGCATAAAGATTATTACTGGACCGGCATTATATTTGAGATGTTACGAGCTATATACCAGAAAAGAGAAGGTGGTGTAGTACAGTGAAAAACCGCACTCCATTAGCAATAGCGGTGACAGGGAGTATGGTCCTATTTCTCCTTGTTTATTCTCTGGCTGTGTACGCTGCTGGGGAGAAGTCAGAGTATGGCACAGTTGGGAATGAGACGGTAATTATCTTCCACACTGAACACTTTGATGTGGAATTGGCAAAAAAATACGCCTCTTACAAATCTCTAATAATAAAATATCTAGAACAAGGTTATAGTATCTACTGTAAATATACAGGCTACGACATAAATGACGTTTCTCGCCGTATGGGGAACCGTCCTCGTTATCTTTTCCTGTTTCTTCTGCCGGAGGATATGTGGACCCCGGGATGGCAAGGAGGGCTCACTAGTGGAAACGTATCTCAAGTTACAGCGACTCTCTTACCCGGATTGAAACCTGAAGAAATTGAAAAGGGTAATCCTGCTCTTTCTATCATCTGGCATGAATTAGCTAATGGGTGGTCTAGCATTTACACCCATTATCCTGACGGGAGACCTAATTATGCTCCGTGGTGGTTTGCTTCCGAAGGGCATGCTGGATTCTTACGTCAGCATGCCATGGTGGATAGTGGCTGGCCAGTAGAACAAATAAGGGAATATAAGGTGGCACTTAGGGAGGTTGAGAAGTATCTTAGCGGAGAATCGTACGATCAGGGTCATGTATGTCATGTTTTGCTTCAAAGTCTGTGGGCAGAATATGGGTGGAATCTCTTCCGGGCCGTATACCATGCGATTCAGGAAGGGAAATTGTCTTTTCCTTACCCATTTGAAAAGAACAGTGTGATTAGGTCTTACTCGGTATTAATTCGCTTTCTTTCCGAAACTGCGGGTAGGAATTTAATACCTTTCTTTGCGCAGTTTAGGATCAAGGTGGACCGAGAAACGCAAGAGGCATTAGCAAAGTTGCCGATAGCGAATATTCCTGTAGAACACAGCGTGCTAGTAAAGAACCCTAGACATCCATTACAAACAAAAAATGAATAATGGGTATATAAGTTAACATACTTGATCATAGGAGGTGATAAATTATGTAATTTGTTATGTAGAACAGACGCTCACAGTTCTAACTAAACAAGGAGGTGCATCGCTGTGAAAAAGGTTAGATGGTCAACTATAGTCACGGTGGGAAGTTTGGTCCTATTATTACTCGCTTTCTCCCTTACCGGTCTTGCCCAAGAGAAGATTAAGTTGAGAGTTACTTCGTGGGCAGGTGCGGAAGAGGCAGCAATGGACCAACAGATCATCGCAAAGTTTTTGGAAACACATCCTAACGTTGAAGTCTCATATGAGCCAATCTCTGACAACTATTACCAAAAGATTTTGACAGATATTGCTGCCGGTACCCCCCCAGACGTGCTGCTTTTAGATGGTGAAATGGTCCCAACATTTACCGAAGAAAAGGGATTGCTGTTGAACCTAGCTCCTTACGCGGATAGGATGAAAGATAAACCGGGAGCAGATTTAAGTGCGTATTTCCCAAACGTACTGCAAATTGATACAGTCGGACATGCTGTATATGCATTTCCTAAAGACTTTACCCCAATAGTTATTTACTACAACAAGAAACTATTTGACAAATTTGGTGTCCCTTATCCCCCAAAGGATGAGTGGGACTGGAACCAGTTCATGGCAACGGTAAAAGCTCTGACTAGGGATACCAATGGTGATGGGAAAACAGATGTATGGGGGTTCCGCTACGTTAATTGGGTTGGCTACAATGTACCGTGGATTTGGGCTGGTGGCGGTGCAATAATGAATCCAGATCGGACTAAGTGTGAGGGATATCTCAATAGTCCAGCCACCGTTAAGACAATGGAGTTCTTAATCAACCTCGTTAAGAACGGATACTCTCCCACTCCTGAGACACAGAAAGCATTTGGTGGTGGCGCCGCTATGTTCTACACGGGTAAGGTAGCAATGGCTACTTCGGGGCATTGGTGGCTTCCCTCAATTTACGCTCAGATCAAGAAAGGTGCCGATCTTGACATCGGTATAGCTCCTATACCGCATAATCCTGGCGGCAAAAATCCTACAGTAATTTATGAGTCCGGTTGGGCTGTCCCCAAATCTGTCAAAAACCGGAAACTGGCTGTGGAACTAGCGGCATGGCTCTCGGGACCATACGCACAGAAAGTTCGGACTGCAAATGGTTTAGCTATCTCTGCAATCAAGAGCATCGCTGAAGAGCAAGCGGCTAGCTCGGAATTAGAACGGACGTTCATGAATATCGTGAAGGACGGCCGTCCCACTCTTGGATCTGAAACGAAGTTCTATCGCCCTCTTATAGAGGACACAATGGACGAGGCGATCGATAAGGTTTTGGTCAAGGGCTGGACAGTGCAGCAAGCGCTGGATTGGGCAGCTAAGACCATCGATAAAACGATAGAGGAACGTTTGTAAAGAAAGCACCTAACCGCCGGGGGGGCTGCTCTTGCGTAGTCTCCCCGGCATAAAAAGCATGGACAGAGCTTCAATGAAGACGAGTAAAGTTCTTATTATAATAGGGTTAATAGGTGTAGTAATTGTCACCAGTGCTTGGCTCCTTTGCTTGCAAACGCGAAATAAAATTCTGGTGGCGTACAGAATATCTAGAGAAACTGAAGCGAAAGTTATCAATGGTGTATATGAAAATTATATTGACAACTTAAATCGTAATGTGTATGCAGCAGCCGAACAGTTGTCTTTAGCAGCAAACGAGCAGCCTCAATTTGAAGAGTGGACTAACTACGTTGCAACCTCGCCGAATATCAAAAAATTATTCCTCAGGGCATGGTGGTTGTCTCCGGATGGTAAAGTGCTATACGCAACTAGTAAAGACCAACTATTTACGGAGGATTTTGCTTCTGACCCGATGTTCTCATCTGCTGAAGAAGGAGTAGTATACTCGGATTTATATACAGGTAATAAAACAGTTTATCTACGAACAATTTGTCCAGTTGTGCTACAAGACCAACATTATTTATTGGTAATAGATACTCGGTTTGGCACTAATTTTGTTAACAGTGTAAGGAAATTAGTCGAAGAAGATGTTGCTTTTCTATATGGATACAAGATATTCGCTGCTTCTTCCCCAAGGCTGCTTAGTACAAATTTCCAGATCCCGATCAAATTTCTAAACTCAGTCCGGGATAAACAAGAAGCTGGTTCGCAGACTGTAGAATTGGCGGGAGTAAAGTATTTAATAACAGCATATCCCGTCCTCGATTTCGATGCGTGGGATACAAAAGGTTATATAGTACTTATACTCCCTGAGTCTACATTGATGTCAATAGTGCACAACATCTGGAAACAAATTCTACTCGGAATAGGGTTCTCTCTATTACTGTTAACCTTAGTAATATGCTACTTAACCCAGCGGGTTGCTAAGGTATTGATCAATAACGGGCATAAAGTAGCTAACACCGGATTCAAGCTACGGATGTGGCTTATAGCCTTTGTGGCTATTATACCAGTGATAGGCGTTCTTGTTTATGTCAGTTTTGTACCAGTGCCAACAATTATGGCGAAGTTTAATTCCGCACGCATCCGTATTAGTTCTCAGGAGATGGCTAACGTAGTATCAAAGCAAGCTGCTTTACTTACACAGGAGTATGCGTTGGAACCTAACGAGGCGAGTTCCCCACAGCAAGTACTTAAGCTGATAATGGCAGAAGGAGGGTTTGATTTCGCTGTTTTAGATCAAAAAGGAAAGATTACTACGGTGGGGTCATTGCCGACTAGCTATTTGCATTTGAAAGCAGACATTAGCCGAATATCGAATAATACTCCCCAACTAGTCGCAGGCAAGCACTGCGCTCTTTTCCTAGCCAAGGAGCTCTTTTCTACTGGTACTTTGATCTATGGATACGTTATAACGAAGGATTGGCTTAGAAAATTTGAGGATCGGGCCAATGCTGATCTAACTATATTTATTGATGGAAAACCGATGGTCTCCACCGTGGAAACATGGACTCTTAGAACATTAAAACTTCTGTCCGGGGCTACGTGGAGAGGAAAGATATTACTCACTAAAGGCAAACTCAGGGATATATATCACGATATCGCGCTTATTCCGCTAACTCAGAGTGCGAAACCCCAGAAATTTGAATCCGTGTTGATGTTATCAGTGGATGATACACCTTTCCAAAATAATATCACGAGTTATCACTTCACCGTTTTTGCCCTTATTCTTATAATTTTAAGTATTTTTTCCTTGTCGATTTTTGTGATGTTGAACGTTGATCGTCCACGGCTGCTCCGCTCAGTGTTCGTGGGGTATACATTCTTATCTCCTTCACTTATCCACCTGTTTTGGTGGGCAGTTGGCCCATTGCTATTCGCTGCTTATCTTGCCTTTCACCATTGGAGCATAATAAATCCTGCAAAGCCATTTGTAGGATTCGGCAACTTCATTGAATTAATGCATGATAATATATTTTGGCATTCTATGCTAAACACCGTTATTTATACACTGCAGGTACCTATTGGTATGGCATTATCTCTAGCAATCGCACTAGCCGTCAACCGTAAAGTGCGTGGGATTAGAGTGTTACGGACGGTGTACTATCTGCCAGCGGTTAGTTCATTAGTTGTTACGTCCATTATGTGGAGGTGGATATACAATCCGGATTTTGGAATTTTGAACTACCTGTTGGGCTTATTGGGGATTCCTAAGCTGCCATGGCTTACTTCTCCTTACATGGCAATGCCAGCGATTATGATCATGAGCATCTGGATGGTTATGGGCCAGCAGATGATCATTTTCCTTGCCGGGTTACAAAGCATCCCTCCTGAATATTATGATGCTGCTGGCGTTGACGGCGCTAATGCTTTTCAGCGGTTTTGGTATATTACTTTGCCTCTTTTGAAACCAACTACATTCTTTGTATTAGTGACGAGTGTAATAAGTTCATTTCAGGTGTTTACCCCAATCTATGTATTGACTCAAGGAGGTCCGGTACGAAGCACAGATGTAGCTGTCTATCATATATGGCAAACCGCATGGCAGGAACTGCGAATGGGGTATGCTGCAGCAGAATCGTGGGTATTATTTGGCGTTATACTAGTATTTACTCTCATAGAGTTTAAATTATTAGGTAAAGAAATTAAATATGTCTGATGAGGAGGTGCCCCAGTGTTACACCGGAGAATCATGAATAAAACGTTACTTGGGGTAGCCTATTTGCTTATTGGCGCACTTGCTATTACTACGCTATTTCCATTTTTGTGGATGGTTTCTACGTCGTTAATGAGCGAGATGGAAGTGTATAGCTTCCCTCCAAAGATTTTCCCTAGCCATCCTCAATGGTCCAACTATAAAGAAGCAATGACAATGCTTCCATGGGGGTGGTTTTTCTTCAACACTATTGTCATGGCAGTAGCAGTAGTAATCGGTCAGCTGTTCATTGTTTCTACCGGGGCGTATGCACTAGCTCGGCTCCGTTTCCCTGGTCGTGATAAAGTGTTCATCTTCTTTTTGCTGTTTATGATGCTTCCGTCGGCAGTGACATTGATCCCTGGATTCCTCATACTTCACAGCATGGGATGGGTAGATACCTACTGGGCATTAATTATTCCAAATCTTGGTAATATTTGGGGAATGTTCCTTACTCGACAATACATGATGACACTCCCCAGCAGTTTGGAAGACGCAGCGCGTATAGATGGCGCATCGGAGTTTACGATCTATTGGAAAATAGTA
>CAZZJU010000002.1:0-35467 GCA_964654805.1 uncultured Thermotogae bacterium
ACGGGGATCAGATGGCGGTGCACCTCCCGCTTTCTCCAGAAGCGATCAAAGAAGCGCGCGAGCTAATGGCCGCGCCGCGTAACATCCTCTCCCCGGCGAATGGGGAACCACTGAGCATTCCCACCCAGGATCCGATCTTCGCTTACTATTACCTCACCCTGCTCGATGAGGAGGCCAAAGGAGCGGGGAAGGTGTTCCGCGATATTGATGAAGCGAAAAGAGCCTACGAAGAGGGATATCTTGACCTGCACGCTCCGGTGAAGATCCGTATCGATGGAAAGATCATCGACACGACTCTGGGACGTGCAGAGTTAAATCAATTCCTTCCTCCTGAAATCCGGGACTACGGCAAGGTATTCGACCGCCGGGTAGTTAAGAAGCTCCTCACCGAGTGCTACGACCGGTTCGGTTGGGAACGTACTGCCGAACTTCTCGATAGCTTGAAGGAGTTAGGATTCAAGTACGCCACCCAAGCCGGGCTCACAATCTCCATCAAGGACTGTCTGATTCCTCCGGAGAAGGATGCGATCATCAAACGTTCTTATGCTGTGGTACGAAGGATCAACAAGATGTACGAGCTTGGGCTTGCCACTGAGGAAGAGCGCAAAGCCGCGGTAATCCGAATCTGGCGACGGACAGTCGACGAAGTTGAGCGGGCGACAATGGAGAACCTACGTAAGCACAAGTACAACCCGGTATATGGAATGGTCACGTCCGGGGCGCGGGGAGGACCGGATCAGGTCAAACAGCTCTCCGGGATGCGCGGCCCGATGGCCGGTCCGTCTGGTGAGATTATCGAAATGCCGGTCATCTCTAATTTCCGTGAGGGATTGGATATGATGGAGTATTTCATCTCCACCCACGGCGGACGGAAAGGGGCAGCGGACACAGCGCTCAAGACCGCCGATTCCGGTTACCTCACCCGTCGATTGGTTGATGCCGCCTCTGATACGATCATCAAGGAGATCGACTGCGGAACTGCGCAAGGGGTGGATATCGATCCATTACGGTTCAGCCAATATGAGGTCATGGAAACGATTGAAGAGCGGATATACGGCCGCGTAGCGAGCCAACCGGTCATCGATCCGGGGACCGGGGAAGTGCTCGTCGAGGCAAACCAATGGATCACCCGGGAGATGGCGGCTCATATCGGGAGACTCCAGGTCACTCTTCCTGTTGGGGATAAGTCCGAGGATGAGCGTTTGATCGGCACGAAGAGTGTGGAGGAGGTGCACGATCCAAAGACGGGGCAGGTCCTAATCAAGCAGGATGAGCTCCTTACTCCGCAACTTCTCGATCTTCTGCGGTCAGCGGGAATCAAGGAGATCAAGGTGCGGCCGCGGATCGTTATCCGCTCGCCGATGACGTGCGAGACCAGGGGGGGAGTCTGCCAACTATGTTACGGCTATGACATGAGTAACCATCGTCCGGTGCAGCTTGGGACAGCGGTGGGGGTAATCGCGGCTCAGTCAGTGGGAGAGCCGGGCACCCAGCTCACAATGAGAACTTTCCACACTGGAGGAGTTGCTGGAGAAGACATCACCCAAGGGTTGCCCCGCGCTGAGGAACTGTTCGAAGCACGTAAGACGATGAAAAGCGGTCAGGCCGGAATATCCCCACTAGACGGACACGTGACCGCCATCATTCCTACGCAGGCAGGACGGGACCGGATCGAGATTACAAGCGAAGCTCGCACTTTGCTGCTTCCTTCTGCTTTGTGTAAGGCGGAACCGGAAGAAGAGATCGGAAGTGTAGAAGAACTGCTCGATGCGGGAAGTCCGTGTGCCGGTGAGGTCTATATATTACGAAACAACGATCAGGAAGAGGTATTTGTCATCGATACCGCTTCCGGTGACCGTGCTTATCCGCTTCCGCCCAACGCTGTTCCCTGCGTTAAGGACGGAGACAGGGTGAAAGAGGGAGATCCGCTCACAGAACGGTTCAATATCGAACCGATCGTTGCGGAGAAAGACGGGACAATTCAGGTTCCGGAGGATAAATCTCGCGTATTCGAACTTGTTACAGAGGACGGTGAAACCTTCACTTACGAGATCCCTTATGGAGCGCGGATGCTCGTTGAGCCGGGGACGAAAGTGAAGGAAGGGGAACCACTTACGTCCCGTTCCAAACCGATTTTCATCGCCGCTGAGGCGGAAGGAACAGTGCTTCTCATCCCGGGACGGATCATCGTCTACAACCCGGAGGGAAGGGCGCTTCGTTTCCCTCTTACTCCGGACATCTCTCCGAATAAGGGCAACGGAGAGAAGGTACGGGAAGGAGAGCCGCTAGTGCGCCTTGAGGTGGAGCATGTTGGCAGTGCCGTAGTGGATCGGGTGGAAGACGAAGGGGACGTCACCCGTGTTTACCTGCGCTACAAGAGCGTTGTGGAAACCGATCAGGCGGTCACGGTTCATGTCGGAGACAAGGTGAAGAAGGGTGACCTCCTGACTAAGGGAGTTGTTGCTCCGCACACCCTACTCGATTCTGCAGGGGTGAACAAGACGCGTGAATACCTGCTCACTGAAATTCACAAGGTGTACAAAGCGCAGGGAGTGGACATAAACGATAAGCACCTGGAGGTCATCATCCGCCAGATCCTCAATAACGTTCGGATTGTGGAGCGCGGGGATTCCAAATTCCTGCTTGGGGACCTCGTACCGCTCGAGGAATTTCAGGACGAAGTGAGTAAATTAGCGCAGTGGAACAGTCGCGCCAGGCAATTACAGAAAGAGGCTATTGGAGCAGAAATCGCGGAAGATATCGCATCTAAAGGACATTTGATCGCTCAAGCCGGCACTCAGTTAACCAAGGAAATCTTGCACGCTGCGGATCGAGCCGGAGTGGAGGTAATCCGTGTACGGCAGGGAGAGGAGATTATTGAGGTGCCGGTGCGGGAAAAGCAACTACCGCTCGGAGAGCGTGAGTTACTGCGGATCTCCAAGGCGGCCCTGCAGACGAAGGGGTGGCTCTCCGCCGCTTCGTTCCAACGGACGACGAAAGTTCTTGCCGAAGCAGCTCTGCGTGGGGAGACGGATGAGCTAGAGGGGCTCAAACCGAGCATCATTGTGGGGAAACGCATCCCGGCAGGGACGGGGTTCCCCTTGGCAGCAAAGACAGACCAGGCCGTAGAAACGGCTGGAGCAGCTCCGGATGAACCCTTGACAGAGACCGTGGACTGACCTAAAATTCACGCCAAATTTGGAGAGTGATTATGCCGACTATTAACCAGCTTATCCGATTGGGAAGGAAACCGAAGGGGAAGAAGAGCAAGGCTCCGGCGCTTTCTTCCTGCCCGCAGCGGCGGGGAGTGTGCACGCGCGTTTACACACGTACGCCGAAGAAACCTAACTCGGCGTTGCGAAAGGTGGCACGCGTTCGCCTGAGCAACGGTAAAGAAGTTACGGCCTACATCGGTGGTGAAGGGCACAACCTGCAAGAGCACTCGATGGTTCTGGTGCGTGGTGGACGTGTTAAGGACCTACCTGGAGTCCGTTACCACATAATCCGGGGGACGATGGATGCCGAGGGTGTGGAAGGGCGCCGGCAGGGACGGTCTAAGTACGGAACCAAGAAGGGGAGCTAGGAGGGTAGGTAATGCAGATACCAGGCCGCGATGTAAAGCCGGACATAAAATACAACAGCAAGCTTCTGTCTAAACTGATCAACTACGTGATGCTCGACGGCAAAAAGTCTGTTGCCGAGAGGATCGTTTACGAGGCACTCGAGCGGATCGAAAAACAGAGCGACACCCCTCCGCTCGAGGTGGTGAATACCGCGGTCGCCAACTGTTCCCCCCGCCTTGAGGTACGCACCCGCCGTGTTGGAGGTGCCAACTACCAAGTGCCGTACGAAGTTCCGCCTGACCGTCAAACGGCGCTCGCTCTGCGCTGGATTGTAAGGGCGGCGCGCGAACGCGGTGAGCACACGATGGCCGAGCGGCTCGCTGCCGAGATTATCAGTGCGGCGAACAAAGAGGGTAAAGCGTACGGAAAGCGTCTTGAGGCCCACCGGATGGCCGAGGCTAACCGTGCCTTCGCCCACTATCGCTGGTAGTCCGTTCTTCCGGTCATGTCCGGCGCCGATGATAATGTGGGCTTGGAAAAGGTCCGCAATATTGGGATTATAGCTCACATCGACGCCGGCAAGACAACAACGACCGAACGTATCCTCTATTACACCGGTCGCACCCACAAAATGGGTGAGGTGCATGAAGGGGATACGGAAATGGACTGGATGCGGCAGGAGCGGGAACGGGGGATTACTATTACCTCCGCTGCCACTACCTGTCCGTGGAAGGGCCATCGGATAAACATCATCGATACCCCGGGGCACGTCGACTTCACCGCCGAGGTAGAACGCTCATTGCGTGTTCTCGACGGTGGAGTCGTTATCTTTTCCGGGGTGGAGATGGTGGAATCGCAATCGGAGGCGGTTTGGCGCCAGGCCGATCGTTACAATATCCCTCGCATCGCGTTCGTTAATAAGCTCGACCGAGTGGAATCTGACTACTTGGGAACCCTTACCATGATCGAGGAACGCCTCGACGGACGTGTGGTCCCGCTCCAGATACCATACCGCGATGAGAATCGCCGATTAGTAGGAATGGTTGATCTGATCGCGGAAAAGCTCATAGTGTGGGACCAAGAGACCAAAGGAAAGGAGTTCAAGCTCCTCCCGGTGCCGGATGACATTAAGGACGACGTTGCTCAATACCGAGAACGGGCAATCGAGCGGGTAGCAGAGTTTGATGACCGGGTGATGGAGCTGTATCTGGAGACCGGTGAAGTCGATCCCGACACGTTTCACACCGGGTTGCGGCGGGGATGCATTCACCATCGGTTAATCCCAGTCCTCGGAGGGGCGGCGTTCCAGAATCAGGGTGTTCAACCGCTGCTCGATGCTATCGTGCGCTATCTTCCTTCGCCAGTTGACATCCCACCGGTAGAAGGAGTTAACGGGGAAGGATCCCGCCGCGCCGATCCGAATGAGTTGCTTGCCGCGCTCGCGTTCAAGGTAGTCACCGATCGCTATGCTGGCAGGCTGGTATTTATCAGGGTCTATTCCGGAACGGTCAAGGTTGGAGATATGGTACTTAACTCCACTACGGGCAAAAAACTGCGCCTCACCAAAATTTTCCGCATGCACGCTGACAAGCGGACACCGCTTGATGCGGCTACTGCTGGGGATATTGTAGCGGTTGTCGGTTCGGGCCCTCTCAACACCGGCGATACATTATGCGATCCGAAGGCACCGATTTTACTCGAGCAGATCCAATTTCCCGAGCCGGTTGTGTTCGTGGCGGTGGAGCCACGCACTGAAGCTGAGCAGGATGCTCTGGATGAGGGACTGCGCAAGCTTGCGGCTGAGGATCCTACATTTAGGGTGTCGGTCGATGAAACGACCAACCAGACGATTATCGCTGGAATGGGAGAGCTCCATCTGGAGGTGCTCATCCGCCGGTTGCGCGAGGAGCTGGGAGTGCAAGCCCTGGTTGGCCCTCCTCAGGTTGCTTATCGCGAGACTCTACGAGAGCCGATTGAGGTGGAAGAGAAATTCGAGCGGCAAGCTGCGGGACGTGGCCAATATGCACACGTAGTCATTCAGTTCGAGCCGCTTCCCCGTGGAAGCGGTTTCCGCTTTACAGATGCGATAAAACAAGACGAGATTCCAAAAGAATATCGAGCGATCGTGGGGAAAACGTTGCAGGAGACGTTGACAAACGGCCCCCTTGCCGGTTATCCTTTGGTGGATATCGGGGCCACCTTGATTGGTGGATCCTTTCACCCGGTTGATTCCTCGGAGCTGGCCTTTCGCGCGGCTGCTGCCGGTGCACTCCATAAGGCTTATGAGGAGGGGGTTTTTGACCTTCTCGAGCCGATTATGGAGGGGGAGGTCATCACTCCCGGGGAATATTTGGGTGAAGTATTAGAGGATCTTTCGCGCCGGCGCGGGGAGATCCGTGAACTTAAGTCGCGGGGGACGGTGCAGATCATCTTCGTTGCCGTCCCGTTGGCTGAGACTTTCGGGTACGCGACGCAGTTGCGTTCGCTCACCCAAGGGAGGGCCACTTACACCCTGCGGGTGGCGCGATATGAGGTTGTGCCGGAGAGGTTAAAGGAAGAAATCATAAGACGTAGAGGTTATTAGCCATGGCGAGAGAGAAGATCAGAATTAAGCTGCGGGGCTATGATCACGAGCTGGTGGACAGTTCCGTCCGCAAGATTGTGGAGGCAGCGAAGGAGACACGGGCTAAGATAGCGGGGCCGATCCCCCTTCCGACGAGGCGGCGGATCTATACGGTACTGCGTTCCCCGCATATCGACAAGCGGTCGATGGAGCACTTCGAGCGGAAGATTCACACCCGCTTGCTCGATATAAAAGAGCCGACCTCGGAGACGATCAACGCCCTGATGGATATCGAACTTCCTACGGGGATCGATATCGAGATCAAGCTATAGACGACGGAGGTTCATGAGGATGGCTCTAGGAATCTTAGCGCGAAAAATTGGAATGACGCAGGTCTTCGTTGATGACCGCGCCGTGGGGGCGACGGTAGTTGTGGCTCCACCGTGCACGGTGGTTAGGGTAAAAACCGTGGAGACGGACGGGTACAATGCCCTTCAACTTGGTTACGAGGAAGTGCCGGAGCGTAAAGTTACGAAACCGATGCTCGGGCATTTCAAGAAGGCCGGAGTGCCTCCCCACCGGCATCTATTTGAGGTGCGTGTGGACGACCCCGAATCCTACAACGTAGGGGATAAAATCGGGGTCGATCTATTTGAGGAAGGGGAAAAAATCGATGTTACCGGAACTTCACGCGGACTCGGTTTTCAGGGCGTTATGAAGCGTTGGAACTTTGCTGGTGGGCCGAAGACACATGGGTCCAATTTTCATCGTCGTCCCGGATCGGTAGGGCAGTGCGTGGAGCCCGGTCGAGTGGTTAAAGGGCGGAAACTACCGGGGCATGCAGGGGGCAAACAAATTACGGTAAAGGGATTGCGGGTACTCAAGGTCGATCCGGAGAAGAACCTGATCGTGTTACTCGGCTCGACTCCGGGTGCTCGTGGAACGTTGCTTAAGTTGAGGAAGAGCCATGGTTGAAGCGAAACTTTATTCATTTGACGACAAGGAAGCCGAGCCGAAGACCGTCGAACTCGATGAAAACATTTTCGCCGCACCGGTAAACACCGATCTCCTCTATCGCACGGTGCGCATGCAGCTTTTGAACCGGCGGCAGGGAACTCATTCCACCAAAACACGCGGTGAAGCGCGTGGAGGAGGACGTAAACCGTGGCGACAGAAGGGAACCGGCCGAGCGCGGGCTGGATCGCGTCGTTCTCCGCTTTGGGTGGGCGGTGGAACGGTCTTCGGACCGAAACCGAGGTCTTATGAGATTAAGCTCCCCAAGAAAATGCGTAAGCGCGCTCTCGCCTCTGCCCTGTCCGACCGGGCAGGTTCCGGAAAGATTGTCCTCGTCGATCGAGCTGGATTCACCGAGCCGAAGACGAAAAGGGCGATCGAACTCCTCAACCGGCTGGGAATGGTGACATCTACCCTGGTGGTTGTGTCCAGGGAAGAGTATAATCTTCCGGTCAAGAAGTCCTTCTCTAACATCCCGCAGGTGAAATGCCTGGCGACTCCGGGATTGAATGTGTACGACATTCTACGTCATGAAGGGCTTGTTTTGACATTGGGAGCACTTGAAGAGTTAAAAACGAGGTTCTGAGAATGGCTAAACTGAGACATGCTGAAGATATTATCCTCGCGCCGCTTCTCACCGAGGAGACCTGGGCCAAGATGGCGGAGAACAAGTACGCGTTCCGCGTGGCCTTGGGGGCGAATAAAGTCCAAATTCGTAAAGCGGTCGAGGAACTGTTCAAGGTCAAGGTGGAGAAGGTGTGGACGGCGAATATGCCGGGCAAACCGCGCCGGGAACGGATGAATCAGCTACACGGGCGGACTGCCCGCTGGCGTAAGGCGATTGTCCGTCTTGCTCCCGGTGACCGGATCGACGTGATGGGAGGATAACGGAAATGGCGCTCAAGAGATTTAAGCCGACTTCACCCGGGCTTCGCCACGCCGAATGGCCGGATTACTCCGAGTTAACGGAAGTCAAGCCGGAGAAAAGCCTGCTGCGGCCGTTGCCCAAGAAAGGGGGACGGAACAACCAGGGAAGAATCACTTCTCGGTTCCGGGGTGGCGGTCATAAAAGGATGTATCGGGTGATCGATTTTGCGCGCGATAAAGAAGGAATACCAGCGCGTGTTGCAACACGCGAGTATGACCCTAACCGCTCTGCATGGATCACCCTGCTCCATTACGCTGATGGGGAAAAGCGATACATCCTCTCACCGATGGCGCTTGAAATCGGGTCGATCGTGGAGGCGGGCGAGAATGCTGAGGTGAGAGTGGGCAATGCGATGCCCATTCGGCGGATCCCTCTTGGAGCGACCATCCATAACTTAGAACTGACACCGGGTAGTGGGGGAAAAGTGGCGCGTGCTGCCGGTACCTCGGCTAAGCTGATCGGGAAAGAAGGCGGCAGAGCGCATATCCGTATGCCTTCGGGGGAAGTGAGGATATTCAGCGTTGAATGCCGCGCTACGATCGGTGCGGTGGGTAATCCCGATCACAAAAACGTCAAGCACGGTAAAGCCGGGCGTGTGCGTCATCTTGGGCGCAAGCCTCACGTGCGTGGAGTAGCGATGAACCCGGTTGATCATCCGCACGGCGGGGGTGAAGGACGGGCCCGGGTCGGCCGTCCTCAGGTTTCCCCGACCGGTAAACTGGCCAAGGGTGGGCGGACGCGTAAGAAGCGCAAGGCGTCGAGTGCCCTGATCGTCCGGCGCGCGGGTAAGGGGAGGAGATAAGATGCCTAGATCTACTAAGAAGGGTCCTTACGTGAAGGAGAGCCTGCTCAAGAAAGTGCAGCGGGCCAAACGCGGAGAGCTCAAGGAGATTAAGACATGGTCGCGGGCCTCGATGATCACCCCGGAGATGGTCGGGTTGACGATCAAGGTTCACAACGGGAAGGTGCATGTCCCGGTGTATATCGTGGAGAACATGGTCGGGCACAAACTGGGTGAGTTTGCTCCCACCCGCACCTTCCGCGGCCATGGTGGAATGAAGAAGAAGCGGGCCCCGAGCCTGACTTAGGGGAGAAGATGGAAGCAAGAGCTGTAACGAAATTTGTACGTATATCTCCGCGTAAAGCGCGATTGGTGATCGATGCGATCCGGGGCAAAAACGTTAATGAGGCATTGGAAATCGTGTCGCTTTCCAACAAGAAAGCGGCACGGCCAATCCGGAAGACGCTAGAGTCGGCGATCGCTAACGCGGAGAATAACTATAACGTCGATGTTGACCAACTGGTCGTGGTTAAAGCCACTGTGGACATGGGGCGGTCGCTTCGGCGACTGCGGCCACGGGCGATGGGACGGGCCGACGTAATCCGTCACCGGTTGAGCCATATCACGATCGTGGTCGGCGATAAGAGGGAGGAATAATGGGGCAGAAGGTTCATCCGATAGGATTCAGAGTCGGGGTAACCCGCAAGTGGGTGTCCAATTGGTATAACCCCAAGCTTGCCCCGCAGTATATCGCCGAGGATAAGAAGATCCGCGATCTGATCTCGTCGCGGTACCGCCGCGCTGCGGTCGCCGAGGTGAATATCGAGCGGCCGAAGGAAGATCGGGTGTCGATCGTCATCCGCTCGGCGCGTCCGGGTATTCTAATCGGTCGTGGTGGAGCGGAGATACAAGGGTTGCAGATAGCGTTGGAAAAGCTCACCAAGAAGCGGGTGAAGATCTCGATTCAGGAGATCGAGCGGCCCGACCTGGAAGCAACGCTGGTGGCGCAGGACGTAGCGATGCAGATCGAAGCACGAATCGCTCCCGCACGGGCGATGAAAGAAGTGATCCGGCGAGTGATGGGGGCCGGGGCTGAAGGCGTGAAGATTAAGGTGAGTGGCCGACTCGGTGGGGCGGAGATCGCTCGTTCGATAACGATGATGGAAGGTAGAGTCCCGCTTCAGACTATCCGTGCTGACATCGACTACGGGTTCACCGAAGCGCACACCAAGTACGGGAACATAGGCGTGAAGGCTTGGGTCTTCCGCGGTGAGCGCTCTCCCAGAGGGCTGCGAGAGGGTGAGGTGAGATAAGATGCCGCTTCTTTTCCCGAAGAGAACTAAATACAGAAAGATGCACCGTGGGAGGATGAAGGGGAAGGCGACACGAGGGAATGAAGTTGTGTTCGGCGAGTATGGAATTCAGGCGCTGGCACCGGCATGGATAACCGGGCAGCAGATAGAAGCCTGCCGAACTACGATTGCCCGCAAGACCCACCGTGACGCAAAGATTTGGATCCGGATATTCCCGGATAAATCGATCACCAAACATCCGGCGGAGGCCCGTATGGGTAAAGGTAAAGGAGCCGTCGATCATTGGGTAGCGGTAGTAAAACCGGGAACCGTCATGTTTGAAATCGCCGGTGTGGGAGAGGCTCAAGCAAAACGTCTTCATGAGCTTGTCAGTCACAAGCTTCCTATTCCCACCCGCTTGAAGCGTAAAACTACTTTGGGAGGAGAGGCATGAAGGCGGAAGAACTGCGCGAGATGACGTTGGAAGAGCTGGAGCAGAAAGAGCGTGAGTTCAAGCGCAAGCTGTTCAACCTGCGGTTTCAGAAGGCGACCGGAGAGTTGGACAACACAGCAGAACTGAAGAAAACCCGGCGGGACATCGCGCGTGTCTTGACCATCGTGCGCGAAAAGCGGGGTGAGAAGAGATGAAAAAAGTAAAAATCGGACGGGTTGTGAGCGACAAGATGGATAAGACCATTGTGGTGCGTGTGGAGGAACTGCGGCTGCATCCGCGGTACCGCAAGCACATTCGCCGCCATTTTAAGTTCTACGCACACGACCCTGCTGGAGCGGCCGGGATCGGGGATTTGGTGAAGATTGAGGAATCCCGTCCGCTGAGCCGGCTTAAGCGTTGGAGATTAGTGGAGATCATCGAGAAAGCGGAGGCGTAACCGTGATTCAGATGCAAACAATGCTCAAGGTGGCGGATAACTCCGGGGCGAAACAGGTGCGCTGCATCAACATCCTCGGACCGTCGAACCGCCGCCGCGGCGAAATAGGAGATATCGTTGTTGGATCCGTGCGTAAGCGTCTGCCTACGAGCGACATCGAAAAAGGGCAGATCGTGCGTGGGGTGATCGTACGCACCCGCAGCCCGTATCGCCGTAAGGACGGAACGTACATCCGGTTTGATGACAACGCGATCGTGCTCATCAATAACCAAGGGGAGCCGATTGGAACGCGGGTATTCGGTCCGGTGGCGCGGGAATTGCGTGATAAGAAGATGATGCGCATCATCTCACTCGCCCCTGAGGTTCTGTAAAGGAGGCCGCGATGCGAAAGGTGCGTAAGGGAGACAGAGTGAAGGTGATCGCGGGGAACGACCGGGGTAAGATTGGCAAAGTGCTGGTTGTCTATCCCGATCGTCAGCGGATCATCGTAGAGAACGTGCATATGATCACCAAACACCAGCGCGCAACGGAGAAGCTGCGCGAACCAGGGATCATCCAGCGGGAAGGTCCGATACACATTTCCAACGTCCTTCCCATCTGTCCTGGTTGTGGGTTGCCTACGCGTGTTGGTTTTACTGTCGTGGAAGGCGAAAAGATGCGTCAGTGCAAGCACTGCGGGGAGATATTCAGATAAGATGCTGCGTGAGAGATTCGAAAAAGAGATTATTCCGCAACTTATGAAGGACCTGCATCTCGATAACGTGATGGAGGTCCCGCGGGTAGAGAAGGTCGTCGTCAACATGGGGGTCAAGGAGAAGGATAACCCCAAGGTGCTCGAAGGCGCGGTGAAGAACTTGACCAAGATCACCGGGCAGCGCCCGATCGTGACCAAAGCGAAGAAGTCAATCTCCGATTTCCGCCTTACTGCCGGAGATCCGATCGGGTGTAAAGTTACGCTGCGGCGGGACAGGGCGTACGAATTCTTGAACAAGTTATTCAACGTTGTTCTCCCCGGCATCCGTGATTTCCGCGGGCTTTCCAGCTCCGCGTTCGATGGACGGGGAAACTATACTCTTGGGGTATCCGAACAGCTGATCTTTCCCGAGATTTCCTATAACGAGATAACCACTGTTCAAGGGATGGATATAACGATCGTGACGACGGCGAGAAACGACCAGGAGGGCTATGCCCTTCTGAAAGCGCTCGGGCTACCATTTAAGGACTAGGGGGAAGGGAAATATGGCGAAGAAAGCGTTGATTGTAAAAAGCCAGCGTGAGCCGAAGTATAAAGTGAGGGCGTATAACCGTTGCAGTATCTGCGGTCGTCCTCACGGATATATCAGAGATTACGGGATCTGCCGGATCTGCTTCCGCAAGCTGGCGCACAAGGGAGAAATCCCGGGTGTAAAAAAGGCGAGTTGGTAGGAGGAACGATGACAATCCCGTATCCGATTGCTGATATGTTGACCCGTATCAGGAACGCAAGCGATAAATTGCATCCCGATGTGACGATGCCTCACTCGAAGATGAAGGAGGCGATAGCGAGGATCCTCGAAGCGGAGGGATATATCGAGGGATACGAGGTCATTGAAAAGTTTCCCCAGTCCGAGCTCCGTATCCGCCTTAAATACAAGGGCAGTCGCAAGAACATCAAGCGGGGGATTACTGGATTGAAACTAGTTAGCAAGCCGTCACGGCGGGTGTACGCGAGCAAGGACGAGATTCCGCAACCGCTTGGCGGTTTGGGGACCTGCATAGTATCCACCTCACAGGGGATCATTTCGGGACGCGAAGCGAGGGAACGCGGGATCGGTGGAGAGATTCTGTGTGAGGTGTGGTAGGTGATATGTCATGTCTAAGGTAGGAAAGGTTCCGGTTAAGATCCCGGAGGGGGTCAAAGTTACGGTTAACGATGGGAAAATTGTAGTCGAAGGACCGCATGGCCGTTTGGTGCAAGACTACCGTCCGGATCGGGTAGAGATAAAAATTGAGAACGGAATGGCCGTTGTAACTCGCAAAGGGGAGGACAAAGTATACCGCGCGTTTCACGGGCTTTATCGCAGCCTCCTCGCAAACATGGTGCACGGTGTGTCGCAGAAGTGGGAAAAATCTCTATTGATCAAGGGGCTTGGTTACCGTGCACGATTGCAGGGGCGAAAGCTCACTTTGGATCTTGGTTACTCACAGCCGGTGGAATATGAACTTCCCGAGGGAGTTGAAGCCGAGGTGCCAAATCCGAACGAGATCATCATTCGCGGCGCGGATAAACAGCAGGTGGGACAGGTAGCCGCGAAGATACGGGCATTCCGTAAGCCGGAACCGTACAAGGGGAAGGGTATCAGGTACAAGGACGAGATCGTACTGCATAAAGCAGGCAAGCTCGGTGGCCAGGGTGCCGGTTAGGGGGATAAGTGATGGCGAGAGTCGATAGGAAGGCAGAAAGAATTAAGCGCCATCGGCGTATCCGCAAGAAGGTTTTCGGGACGGCTGATCGTCCCCGCCTGTGCGTGACCAAAAGCCTCCGTCATGTGTATGCGCAACTGATCGACGATAACGCGGGCAGGACGCTCGCAGCTGCGTCAACTCTCGATAAGGAGCTGCGGGAGGTGGTGCACGGGTGCAATATCCCCGCTGCTACTAAAGTCGGGGAGCTTCTGGCGGAGCGGGCCAAAGCGTTAGGGATCGAACGCGTCGTGTTCGACCGTGGCGGTTACCCCTACCACGGAGTGGTGGCGGCCCTGGCCGAGGCGTGTCGCAAGGGAGGGCTAGAGTTTTGATCACCACTGACGAATTTGAGAACGAGATAATCGATATCAGGCGGGTGAGTAAGGTTACTAAGGGTGGCCGGAATCTGAAGTTCCGGGTAACTATCGTGATCGGTGATCGCAAGGGACGTGTTGGAGTCGGGGTGGGAAGCACTACCGAGATTCCGCGCGCGATCCAGCGGGCAATCAGAGACGCCAAGAAGAACCTGATCGAAGTCCCGCTCGATGGAGGAACGATCCCACACGAGATTATCGGAAAGTTCAAGGCCGGACGTGTCCTGTTGAAACCTGCTTATCCCGGTACGGGGATTATCGCTGGTGTCACGGTGGGAGCGATCTGCCGATTGGCTGGGATCAGGGATATCTTGACGAAATCGATCGGAACCACCAATCCGCTTACCCTATCCCGCGCGGCGATCGAAGGTCTCCGCCGTATGCGGAGCAAGGAGGAAGTGGAAGCCCTGCGGGGAAGGGGAGAGGACGTACCTGCGGAGGTGAACAATGCGGCTTGAGGATCTTCGCCCCACCAAAGGGAGCGTTCATCGGCGCAAGCGCGTCGGGCGTGGTTACAGCTCTGGACATGGGGGGCATGAAAGTGGCCGAGGGACAAAGGGACAGAATTCCCGCAGTGGCGGGGGAGTCCGTATCGGGTTTGAGGGAGGGCAAACTCCCGTTTGGATGCGATTTCCCAAACGTGGATTCAGAAATTACACACGCGTCGAGTATGCGTGCGTTAATCTGGATACACTGGAACGGGTCTTCCCGGAGAATTCTGAGGTGACATTAGACGCGTTGCGCGAACGACGGATTGTTAAGGGAAGGATCAAGCGGTTGAAGATCCTCGGCCGTGGTGAGCTGACCAAACCGCTTACTGTGCGTGCACACCGATTCACCGCAACCGCCCGGCAAAAGATCGAACAAGCTGGGGGAAAGGCTGAGGTGATTTAGGATGTGGGAGACGTTAACCAACGTTTTCCGCGTCCCGGAGCTGCGTAAGCGTATTATTTTCACCCTGGGAGCGATTATTGTCTTCCGATTGGGAACGCACATCGCAATCCCAGGGGTAAACGCGGACGCGCTGAAGCACTTCTTCGAGTCTCAGGGCGGGGGGATCTTCGACTTTATGAACATGTTCACCGGGGGGGCGCTTAAGCGATTCTCCCTGTTTGCTCTTGGAGTAACTCCGTACATCAACGCCTCGATTATCTTCAGCCTTCTTACCGCTGTGGTTCCCAAGCTGAAGGAACTGCAGGAGCAAGGACGTGAAGGACGGCGCAAGATCACCGCTTACACGCGTTGGTCGACCGTCGGACTGGCGGTAATTCAGGCAGCAGCGATGAGTTTGCTCGTTGTTAACTGGGGACTGGCGAAGGGAACGGTTTGGTTCTACCTTACCTCGATAATTGCTATGACCGCCGGTACGATCTACCTGATGTGGCTCGGTGAGCGTATGACGGAGAATGGTATCGGAAACGGAATCAGCATGATAATCATGATCGGTATCCTCGCTCGCCTCCCCGCGCAGTTCCAATCGACGTACATTGAAATTACGGCCGGTACAGTGAGCCCATTTTGGGGGATCGTGTTTATCGGCCTTCTCATCGTGGTGATCGCTGGTGTGGTTATGATCCAGCAGGGACAGCGCAAGATTGTCATCCAGTACGCTAAGCGGACCACGGGAAGGCGCATCTATGGTGGACACACGTCGCACCTTCCGATCCGCGTTAACCAGGGTGGAGTAATCCCGATCATATTCGCCCTTGCGCTTCTGTCAATCCCGATGACGATCGGACAATGGATTCCGTCACTTGCCTGGATTACCCCATATGTGCGTGCTGGGAGCCTTCCTTATATGATTGCGTACGTGATTTTGATCTTCTTCTTCACTTACTTTTACAGCTCGATCGTCTTCGATCCTGAGGACGTGGCGAAGAACATCCGCGAGTCGGGTGGATTCATCCCCGGGGTTCGCCCGGGTAAACCGACCGCTGATTACATCTCCATGATCCTCAACAGGATCCTGTTGATTGGTGCGGTGTTCCTATCGGCGATTGCGGTACTTCCGTATGTATTCACCGCTATCTCCGGAATCCGCGGGATGTACATAATCGGGGGAACATCGCTTCTCATCGTGGTAGGAGTAGGGATCGATACGATCATGCAGATGGAGGCGCACCTTGTCATGCGCCACTACGAGAGCCTGACCAAGAGCGGTGGGCTTCTTGGAAGGAGAAAATAATGGCCAAGAACAAGATTATCCTCCTCGGTCCGCCCGGAGCGGGTAAGGGGACGCAAGCGAAGCGTTTGGTAGAGAAAACCGGACTTTTACACCTTTCGACCGGGGATATCCTGCGTGACGAAGTGGCACGGGGAACCGAGTTAGGCAAACAGGCTAAGGAGTACATGGATCGTGGCGATCTCGTCCCTGATGACCTGATCATCGGGATGATCCGCGGGCGGATCGCAAGCGCGAACGGATTCATCCTTGATGGATTCCCACGTACTGTTGCCCAAGCGGAAGCGCTCGAGAAAATTACCCCGGTTGATATTGTGATAAACATCGATCTTTCCCGTGAGGAAGTGGTTCGGCGTTTGTCCTCACGGCGTGTCTGTCGAAATTGCGGAAAGATCTACAACTTAATCAGCAACCCTCCCAAGGTGGAAGGGAAATGTGATGCGTGTGGCGGGGAGCTGTATCAACGTGACGATGATCAGCCCGAAGTAATCCAGAACCGCTACGACGTCTACATGAAATCGACTGCTCCATTGATTGAGTTCTACCGCACACGCGGGATCTTAGCGCAAGTGGATGGCAAAGCTACGCCGGAGGAGATATTCACTCGTATCATGAACCTCATCGCCGGATGATCCTGATCAAAACGCGGGAAGAGATCGAGACGATGCGGCGAAACGGCGCGTTGTTGGCCTCCGTGCTGGACGAGGTATGTGCTCAGATAATGCCCGGAGTGAGCACTGCTTATCTGGATCGATTGGCGGAAGGATTGATCCGCGATGCAGGAGCTCAACCGGCGTTTAAGGGATATCACGGGTTTCCGGCAACACTGTGTACGTCGATAAATGATGAAGTTGTACATGGGATACCGTCGGAAAAGCGCATATTGAGCGAGGGAGATATCATCTCTATTGACATCGGTCTGCTGCGGGATGGGTTTTACGCGGATATGGCGACAACTGTTCCGGTTGGGAAGATCACCAACGAGGTTGAACATCTTCTTTCTGTAACGAGGGAGAGCTTGTGGAGAGGAATAAAACAGGTTAAAATCGGAAATCGCCTGTCCGATATCTCGCACACGATCGGTTCCTATGTGGAAAGTGAGGGACTTTTCGTGGTGAGGGAGTACGTCGGGCACGGAATAGGAAGGAACCTGCACGAAGATCCGCAGATCCCGAACTACGGGCCAAAAGGAAGAGGTCCGCGGCTGCAGGTAGGGATGGTGTTCGCTATTGAACCAATGGTGAAAACCGATCCTGAACCGACCCGTGTGCTCAACGACGGATGGACCGTGGTTACGGCGACGGGTGGGTTGGCGGCGCACTTTGAACATACCGTCGCCTTAACTGAAGAAGGAGCGGATGTATTAACGATAGGGAGGTGAAGAAAGACGTAGTGGCGAAGACAGAGAACCGCGGCAAAAAGGAAGTCATCCGGCAACGGGGAGAGGTTATAGAGAGTCTTCCCAGTTCGATGTTCCGGGTACGGCTTCAGAACGGGCATGTGGTGTTGTGCCATATTTCAGGTAAGATTCGCAAACACTACATACGCATTTTGACCGGAGATCGAGTAGTCGTTGAGTTCTCTCCATACGACCTCACGAAGGGTCGAATTGTTTACCGAGAGTCCTGACCACTGCGTCGATAGATTATGAAAGTAAGAAGCTCAGTGAAAAAAATCTGTCCGAATTGCAAGGTGATTCGACGGGAAGGCCGGTTGATGGTCATCTGTCGGAATCCCAAACATAAACAGAGACAGGGCTAGGGAGGATGCATGGCGCGGATAGCCGGGGTTAACCTACCTAACGATAAACGAGTGGAAATTGGCCTAACTTACATCTTTGGGATCGGTCGATCGCGTGCGGCGAAGATCCTTGAGGCAGCGGGTGTATCACCGGATGTACGGGTTCGCGATCTGACGGAGAAGGAGATCGCCGCCTTGCGGGCTGAGGTGGAGAAATACGTGGTTGAGGGTGATCTGCGCAGGCGGATTTATGCGGACATCCAGCGCCTCAAGGACATAAATGCTTACCGCGGGATACGCCATAAACGGCGCCTGCCGGTACGGGGGCAGCGGACGCGGTCGAACGCACGCACATGGAAAGGCCCACGGCCAGCTAAAGCTGGGAAGAAGAGGTAGGAATGGCGAAGAACATCAAACTGGAACGAGCGCGGGTTCACATCCACGCTACGTATAACAATACGATCATCACGGTCACAGACTTAAACGGCAATCCGATCACATGGAAAAGTCCAGGGGTGGTCGGATACAAGGGTTCACGTAAGGGAACGCCGTATGCGGCACAGATCGCGGCTGAAGCACTGGTAAGGGAGATGAAAGATTACGGTATCCGTTCTGTGATCGTTACGATCAAAGGGACTGGGTCTGGTAGGCAATCCGTGGTGCAAACCATCAAAGGGTCGGGTATCCGGGTCGAGGAAGTGAAGAACGTCACCCCGGTCTCCCATAGCAGCAATCCGAGGAGAAAATAATGGGAAGAGATACTGGGCCGAAATGCAAGAAATGTCGTAGGGAAGGCGAAAAGCTTTTTCTCAAGGGTGAGCGCTGTTATACTCAAAGTTGTCCGCTCACTCGCCGGGCAAATCCACCGGGCGAGCGTCCGAAGAAACATCGGCCTCGTCGCAGTCAGTATTTGCTCCACCTGCGAGAGAAGCAAAAGGCGCGACGCATCTACGGGCTTGGCGAGCGCCAATTCCGAAACTACGTGGAACAGGCAAAGCGGAAGAAAGGAGTAACAGGCGAAGCGTTGCTTACCTTGCTCGAACGACGGCTGGATAATACTGTCTACCGTGCGGGGTTCGCGTCTTCGCGGGCACAGGCCCGTCAGATGATCGTGCATGGTCATTTTCAACTTAACGACCGCCCGGTTAATATCCCGTCAATTTTGGTGCGGGAAGGGGACGTGATCGCGGTCAAAGAGGGAAGGCGAGACAAGGTCAAGGCAATTATCGAAGCTAATAAAGATCGGGAAATACCGAGTTGGATCGAGCGTAATTTCGAAGCGATGAAAGCGCAGGTGATTGCTCCTCCCAACTTGGAGGAGACGGGCTACAATATCGCCGCCAACCTGATCGTCGAGTTCTACTCCCGGTAAGGAGGTTGTAATGAACGAGCTCGTCTTCCCACAGGGGATTACTACCGAAGAATTGACCGATACATATGGGCGTATAGTTATCGAGCCGCTTGAGCGCGGGTTCGGTACCACGCTCGGGAACAGCATCCGGCGCACGTTGCTTTCGTCCATCCCCGGGGCGGCGATAGTTAGGGTGAATTTCGCCGGCAAGTATCATGAATATGATACGATCGAAGGAGTGCGCGAGGATGTCCTGGAGATCATCTTGAACTTGAAGGACATCGCATTCCGCCTCTCCGAGGACGAGCTCAAGCACCTCACCTTGGAGCGGCAAGGGCCGGCTGAGGTAACAGCGGCGGATATTGACCTTCCCCCCGGAGTGGAGATCGTCAACCCGGACCTACATATCGCCACCCTAAACGAGAAGGGGCGCTTGGAAGTGGAAATGGAAGTCGAGGCTGGTTATGGGTATCGGCCGGCGGAAATGAACCGACTGGAAAACGCTCCGCTTTCCCTGATCCCAATAGACGCGGACTTTTCTCCCGTACGCCAGGTAAATTTCAAAGTTGAGGAAACGCGTGTCGGTGGGAGAACCGGGTACGAGCGTCTAATTTTGGAGCTAAGGACAAACGGAGGAATTCGACCGGAAGAAGCGCTTTCCGAGGCAGCAAAGATCCTTAAACGGCATTTAGATCTGTTCTCCGGTTTTGCCGAGCATCCGTTTGGCATGACGGGGGAAGCGGAAGCTGTCGAGGAAGAGGAACAACCGGAGCAGGGAGAGCTTGCGATTCCGCTTACTGAATTGAAGATCGATCAGCGGGCGTGTAATTTGTTACGAGAGGCGGAGATCATTACGTTGGGTGATCTGCTCTCTCGTCCACGGGAGGAACTCCTCGACATCCACGGGTTTGGAGCCAAAACCCTGGCGAAGGTGGAGGAACGGCTCCGAGAGCTCGGATACACGCTCAAAGGTGAAGGGGAGATGCAAGAATGAGACACAGGAAAGATGTTGACAAAATCGGAATGGTAAAAGCTCATCGGAAGAGCGTGTTGGCGAACTTAACCAAGGGGTTGATTCTTTACGATAAGGTGGATACCACATTCGGACGGGCCAAAGCGGCACAGCGGTATGCTGAACGAGTGATCTCGCTCGCCCGTCGTGGCGATCAGCACGCGCGTCGGATCGTGTTTGCGCGATTGCAAGACAAACAAGTAGTCGACAAGCTGTTCAATGAAATTGGTCCGCGTTATAAAGACCGTCCCGGTGGTTATACTCGGGTAGTGAAGCTCGGCCCTCGTCGGGGAGATGGGGCTGAGCGAGCGCGATTGATGCTCGTTTAACTGAGAATGTAGGAGCCCTTCGCACACTATTCACGACGCGAAGGGCATTTTTCGTTTTTAGGATTGGATTTCATATGCTGGGATCTTCTCCTGCCAATTTTTGCCGCAAGCGGGAGAGCATGTCAGTGACCATAGTGCTAAGATCGAATTTCGGTTCCCATCCCCATTCTTCTCGTGCGGCGGAGTCATCGATCCGCTTCGGCCAGGAATCAGCAATCTCCTGGCGGAAATCGGGATGGAATTCATAGGTGAACTCTGGGATATGTTTTTTGATTTCGAGCGCTAATTCCTCAGCGGAGAAGCTCATGCCAGCGAGGTTGAAATCGCAGTGATGCTTGAGGCGATTAAAATCAGCCTCCATCAGTTCGATCGTGGCACGAATGCAATCCGGCATGTACATCATCGGAAGCACGGTGTCCGCGCGGACGAAGAAGTTGTAATGCTCTTCCTGTAGTGCCTTGTAGAACACTTCAACCGCATAGTCGGTCGTCCCACCGCCAGGTAGGGTCTCGCTCGAGATGATTCCGGGATATCTCACTCCGCGAACGTCAAGGCCAAACCGGCGCACGTAGTAGTTACCGAGTAGTTCTCCTGTGACTTTAGTCAGGCCGTACATCGTAGTCGGCCGCAAGACGGTCTCCTGAGGCGCAGGATCGCGCGGGGTTTCCGGCCCGAACACGGCGATCGAACTCGGAACGAAGACGCGGGTCATGTTGTTGATTCTTGCCACCTCAAGCACATTATAAAGCCCGTTTATGTTCACCTGCCAGGCAAGATCAGGTTTTTCTTCCCCCACTGCCGACAGGATCGCTGCCATGTGAAATATTGTGTCGATCTCGTATTTCTGTACCACCTCTTCGATCCTGACCCTGTCAGTAACGTCGACATGCTCGATCGGACCCGAATCACGTAGTTTAGGCGATGGTGGGGTGATGTGATCGGTAGCGATCACGTTCTCCGCTCCGTACCGCTCTCGTAGGGCTAGCGTGAGTTCCGAACCGATCTGCCCGACAGCTCCAGTGACCAGTATGTGCTTCATCCGCTTTTCCAAATTTATCTCCTTTCTTTAGAGAAACTCAAATTTCCCCTTTCCGCAGCACGGGCAGGCCTCATCCCGGGGGATAATTTGGGTGGAGAACCTTTCCTGCCAAAGATCCAGTGTGATAAGTCGGGTTGGGACTTCCACTGCACCGAGGAGAATTTTGATCCCTTCTGCAGCGGCGATCGCTGCGATGGCGCGCGGGACCGCGTTCAGAAGCCCACTTGTTCCTGCGGTGAGAACTGCGCTGTCAGGTGGTGGGTTTGGGATGAGACAACGTAAACATGCCCCTTTTCCGGGAATTATTGGCATTACTTCTCCGTATGTTCCAGCTACAGCCGCGAATACCCAAGGAACGCCGTGTTTGATACACGCATCGTTTGCCACATACCGAGACGGATAGTTATCCAATCCGTCGAGCACTATATCCGTTTTCGTCACTAACTCTTCAATATTTGCCGGTCCGATTCGCATGACACGATAGTCAATATGTATCTCGGAGTTGACTTTTCGTAAATGCTCTGCAAGAATCTCCGCCTTCGCGCGTCCTACATCCTCTTCGGTCACGACACTCTGCCGCTGCAGGTTGGATAATTCGAGCAAATCATTGTCGACCAGGGTGACTCTTCCCACTCCGGCCCTCACTAGAAGTTCGGCAACATTAGAGCCAAGCGCACCGCAACCAAGGACAAGGATACGCGATTCACGTAATCGTACCTGGCCGGTGTGACCTATCTCAGGCAGGTCGATCTGCCGTTCGTAACGATTCTCCATGGGTTCTCTCCTTTTAGAAGGTGGCGGTTACGGTGAGCTCAAAAAGCACGCTATTATATAGATTGCCGTCCGATTTGAGCCCGGTCAGGTAGGAGGAGGAAAGGGAAGCACTCCATGTGTCGGATAGCGTTACGTCAGTTCCTCCGCGCAAGCTCAAGTTGAACTGGGGACGGGTAGCCCCTTCTGCGTAGCGACTGTTCAGTACTATCCTAGCAGAGACGGTCTTCGAAAGGGGATAGATGAAGGTATTTGTCAGATTGCCGGTTAAGTTCAGCTTTTCTTTCTCTTCACTTGTACGGAGGGAAAACGATAGTTCATCGCTTATACCGCCTTGAGGTCTGTAGGATAACTTACCAATCAAGCTGCGATTAAGCCGTGGTTTTGCTACTCCGTTATAGATGACCGAGCTGAGATTTTGCGTGTATGTAATACTGGGACGTAGATCAGTAATGCCCGAGTACGACAACCGAACCGTAAGACGATCCGAGACCTGTTCCCGCGGTTGCCATAATCCGGAAAACTCATGGCTATAGTTAATTGTCGTTTTGAACTCGGAGTAGTCTATCGTTACAGTTCCGCCTCCACTTACCGTCCATACCCCGTTTTTGTCCTTGAAAGAAACATTGGCGACAGGGCTCAGTTGCCAATCACCGATCTTAAGTTTTACTGGACGCAGATTGATTTTGCCAGTTTGATTACCTGTAATGGCTTCGCTTCCTAATGATCTATTTAGTTTCATCTCGTAGTTTGCACTTACGATCCCGATGGTAAACCGGTGTGACCAATCAAGTTTGCCGGTGAAAGTTTCGCTGCCTGTACGGTTTTTTGACACATTTACTGGGCGAGTGAAATTCCCCGAGATTGTCAGGTCATGGGTTGCCCGGAGAGTAGCGGCCAAACTCAAATTCGTGTTCCGGGTGGTTTTAGACGGGGACACCGCCCAGGCAAAAGTATCGGTCCAATTGAGGTTTAAATCCAACGAGCTTAGGAATAGTTTGTCGGAGAGCCCTATTCTGTAGCTCAGTTTGCCGGAATCAAAACCGGGCGTTTCCCGATTGTCGTCAACCAACCCATGGTTAATGGCGACTGACAGTTTGGGGCCGAATATCCATGAAAGGGAGACGGAATTATCCAACGTGGTTTTGGGATCATCAGTTGAAGAGTCGATCAAATAGTAGGAATGAGAAGCGGTTAATGACAGATCATCGGATAAGTTGGCCTTCCCATCGATTGTCCAGCCGGTCTTATCTTCTCTGCCCAAGCGGCCTATCGCGGTGAATCGAGGGGAAATGCTCTCGAATGTTCCGTCGAGTGTAACTGGGCCTAGATCTCTGGTGAAGCTTGCACGGGCGATCCCGCCACGGTCGGTGTGTAAGGCAGCCGGGATATCAGTGAATCGTCCGGGATCCCGTCCAGCGATCTTAGTTTCGCTTGAAGTATAGGATTCGTATGTTCCATCCTCTGCATGGAGTACTTCGATTTCGTAGTCCGAGTTAGCGCGTGTACCCGCCCACATTCCGCCTTCACCGTCGGGCGAAATCGCGGTTACTGCGAGGTGCGAATGAATCTCTTCCCCGGCGAGGGAGTGCAAGCCGCTTTCGTCCCCGTACCAAAGGACTCCGTTCACTGAGGCAACGGCGTAGACCGGTTTGCCGAAGACAAGCCACCCGGTTCCTATTCCATCCTTGAACGCGCGTAATCCAAGATCACTCGCGGCATAGATAATTCCGTTTTTAATGAGCAGGGCGTTTACCTTTACCCCGTTCATCCCTGACAGCGGGGACAACGATTCGGTTGCTGGATCGAGTGAGAACAATCCTTTATCGGTTCCGATGTAGACAATCGAATCATCTATCGCAATAGCCCGGATGGTGCCAAGATCGATGATTTTCTGATCGGTGTAAACCTGCCAACTTGTCGGATCGTCCATCTTGTCCATCTTCACTGCCGCGATGCCTGCTTCAGTACCCATCCATAGCACACCATCTGCGATCGCTAGCGAATGTACAGCGCTGTTCGGAAGGCCAGCGTCCGTGGAGTAGCGCTCCCAATTACCCACTTGATCAAGGGGTGATTCTCCCTCCATACTGAGAACGGTGATTCCCGCAGAGGTGGCAAAGAAAACGTGGTTGTCAACTGCCTTTATGTCGTAGACCCGGTTGGCAGACAGTCCATCCGATGCTGTATATAAGCTCCAAGTTCCATTGTGATATACGCTCACTCCAGCGGCATGGGCGAAGAATGCATAACCGTTTGTGCAAACAATTGCATTGACCATGTTTGGCATGTTGGCCCGGGCATTGTCATCAAACGGGAAGCGGTTATTGCTGTAACCGAGAGTAAAATCGGCTGAGAACCCATCGAGGGTTACATGGCCGATGATTCCGGATACGGTATGAGTATTCGGCATAGTGCGTACCTGATCCGGATCAGTAAGCGGAGTAGGGCTGTCCGCTGCTTGTAGTATGCTTCCTTCCATAGTGATGGCATTGGACAGGGGGAGTTTGATGCTTGCTCCGTAAAAGTTACGTGAGTATTCAGCAGTACTGCCCAACCCCCCCCGTGCTCGTTCATAATCGATGCGGATGGTATCATTATCTTTTACTTCGACGAGTAATATTAATAGACCGGTTTCGTAATCGATTGTGTAATCTGAGTTACGAGTGAGCAGCTTACCGTTGAGGTAGACTTTCTCACTTCCCGAGACGATGGAAAATCCGAGTGGATAGACGTTGCCTGAGACGGAATAACTAAATGATACGCGCATAGCGCTCTTCTTGCTCGAGAAGAACTCGTCCGGAAACTTAATTTCCAGGATACCTTGTTTATAGAACACGGTCTTCTGATAATCAGCGAGATCAGGGTCAGTGATCGGTCGGAAGGTAGTTCCGTTTATGCTCACCTCTACCGTTACTGAACCGGGCTTTATGTTCTTTTCGCCGAGAAAGTAGAACCGATGTCGTTCCCCGGAGGAGAGAGAGTATGAAGTAGTATCTACGACTAGGGACGTTTGTTCCATAAGAGAATTGAGAAAAGCTTTTTCGTAATCGGTACCGACGTTCAACGGATATCTCTTCTTATCATTTCCGGTGAGCCCGGATGACTCATTGTAAGTTTTAATGTATGCTAAAAGGATGTTACGAATTAGAGTTTGCGGCTCCTGAAGCAGTATGAGATAGTCAGATTGATCGGAGACCACGACAAACGTGCCCTGCTTCAGCTCGTTAGTCGGTGAAGCGGAGATAGTTTCGTAAAGGTAACCTAATCCGTAATTCGAAAGAAGGTTACGCAATGTGTTAGAAGCGTCAAAACGGAGATCTACTTCCGAAAAACCCTCGATGTAAGGGGCACTCAGGCGATAGTGATAGAGTCCGTTGAGGTTCTTTGTGTAAGGTTGAGTTGCCCATGGTCGATCCTGCGGTGCAAAAGAGAACAGTATCTCGCCTTGCGCATTATGGCCGATGAACGTTTTGGATTCGGAAATCCCTTCGATGCGGGAAATGATGCCGGTGATGACCCCCCCATCGGGCAGGTTGTAGTCGAGACGTGCTCCCTTAAGTTTCTTGTTGTATACGGCAAACGCTTCCTTCCCTGAAAGGGAGAAATCCCCAAATACGCCGTTTAAATCACCTGAATGCAGATACAGAGTAAGAGTCTGCATGCTCGGCGGTTCCTGGTCGTTGAAGTGCGCCTTAAGGGTGAGGATGGACAATGCTTCAGCAGTTATGTCTACAGCGAGAGTCTGATCGAGATCAAGCTGGTAAGGAGCCTGCCCAAGCCCCTGTGGATCACCGATCCCGTAGCGGAGAGTGAACGTTTTATGCCCGGAGATATTGGCGCTAAAGTTATTATTGTCCTGTCCGAATCCCACAACTAGCACAACCCCCAGGATAAGCCCTATGATTGCCAGCACGTTTATACTCATCCGACTAAAAACTGTAAGTGACAGAAGCCCCATAACTTCCTCCAAGTTCACCGCTCTCGCGGTAGGAGATATCAATACGCATTGCTGAAAACCGTACAGATAATCCCATGCTCGGTCCGCTTGAATTCAATCCTGCTCTTACTCCGAGTCTCCCCACCCAGCCCTCGATCCCAGCGGAGAACTCAAGGTCAGGTGAAAAGAGGCCGTTGGCCACAACGGAGAGAGTCCACTCCACTTCATCCGAAGGGTGTAATCGAAGCGCTGCTCCGATATCGAACCCCATTATCCACTCCCCGCTTACTCCTGTGGAATATTCCACAGCTTGGGAAACAATATTCTCCAGCATCAGCCCGATCCGTAAATTGTCGGTTGCAATGAGTACAGCTGGATCGAACGCCCACCCAAAGGCGGTGTAAGGGCTTTCAACTTGGTACAACTTAACGCGTATTCCAAAACCCACAGGCCCGATTGCGAAACCGGTGCCAGCGACTCCGCACTGGCTGACGTAAGAAAAGCCGCCAGAGTCAGTCTGGATCCAGCCAGATTCCAAGCGCATCAGTTCTGCGCCCAGATAGGGGAGGCTGATTCCAACAGTACCGTAGGACAGAACTCCGTAAGCTTGGGAGAAGTAAGAACTGACCGAAATCCGCTTTTCCCAGCCTAATCCAGCTGGATTGTAGAAAGCCGCGCTTTCGTCGTCCGCTAGCGGTAGGAATGCTCCTCCAAGGCCTGCGGCACGTGCACCAGTTCCGAGATGGAGAATCGCGGCTTGGTTGGAGTATTGAGAGGCGACGGAGGAGAATCCGATACTGAACACCAAGAAAACGAGGCCTGTTACTATCTGCGTGGTTATTCTACTCATCTCGCTATCACCAACCTACCGATAGCGGTTTGGCTTGAGCCGTCCGAAAGCATGAACAGATATAACCCAGGAGCGAGTGGTAATCCGCCTGAATCTTCTAAATTCCAGTTGTATGTCCCTTCACCCGGAGGGAGCTGAGCGGTAAACACCCTCTTCCCAACGACATTGTATATAGTTAATTCTGCTTTATCCGCGTCCTCGGGCACGGTGTAAATAAAACGGGCAAAGTCGTGCACAGGATTCTCTGTCAGCTGGATCGATAGCTTGCTCTCACTGGTCGAAGGTGAAGGAGTTACAGCAGCAACTGCAGCATCGGCAGCTAGCTTACCCCATCCCCACATATTATTTGGTACAACACCGGTGAATTTGTCCGATTTTGCATTTTGCCGGAGTTTTTCCTTTATCTCATCGGCGGTGAGGGTGGGATCAATGGAAAGCATGAGGGCAACTGTTCCGGTTACATGAGGAGCGGCCATACTCGTCCCGAGGAGGAGGGTGTGGACCCCATCCGGACAGGTGAGATAATCAGCAGCTGGGGCGGATGACGACATTGCCGAAGCGATCCATGCTCCAGGGGCTGTAATGTCCGGTTTGATCCTGCCATCGCGTGTTGGACCCCGGCTGGAAAAGTAAGACAGATCCCCGATAGGGTATTGCGAGGAGAAATCCTGTTCCCCAGCGCGGGATGGCCAACTGTTTTTGGTGTTAAACGCGCCTACAGTGATCAGATGTGGAGCATTGCCCGGCTCGTCGATGGTTTCTGCTGCGTCTCCGCCCAGAATCGTGCCGTTGTCGGACGTTATCCAACCGTCGAATCTCCCCCCGCCGGAGGCATCGGTCACGGTGATCTGCCAGGGCATATGCGGGGTAAGTCCAGATAAGTTCAAGATTGCTTCTTTATCCCCGTTATTTGGGTTAACTCCCCCAGAGGCGTTGTCGACGTACACATTTCCCGCGTAAGTACTCTCCGAATCGCTGGTTCCGGATGGCACGGAGAGCGAGACTCCCCCCGGGGGAACGACAGTGATTGTGAACGCTGATTCCCCGGGGTACCATAAAATAAAGTCTAACGAGCCATTGGAGGGAACGAGGGAGAAAGTGTAAGCATCACCGTGAAGGCTGCGTCCCACGTGGATTAGCTGGTCCCCCTCATTTCCGGCAGAAACAACGATAGCTCTGCCTGATCCCTGAGCAAGCTCATCCAACCCTTGCTCGAACAGGCTTGTCCCATCATGCGGTCCGTCCTGTCCCCCGAGGCTCAGGTTGACTACAGCCGGGAGCCCAAGTTCACTTGCCTTATCAAATATGTAGCGCACTCCAGCGAGGATATCCGAAGTATAAAAAGTTGTCTTCACTGATATGATCCATGCTTGCGGTGCTACCCCAATAAATCCGGATGAAGATGCTGACCCGTCCCCAGCAGCGATTCCCATTACATGTGTACCATGACCATCGGTGTCCTTTTCCCGTACCTCTCCTTCTCCGGGGCCGGAACCGCTTGCCAGATCGGCTTCTATCTCCTGCCTGGTGTATGTAACGTTGAAAAGTCCGGTTTGGTCCAGGATATAGAGAATACGGGACGATTCTTCAATTCCGTCTCCGTCTGAATCATAGCGGAAGTCCAGGTGAGAGTAGTCGAGTCCGGTATCAACTGCACCGATGATTACTCCTTTACCGGTAATCGGAGGGACTTGGGAATGGAGGATATCGGCTCCGATTGCTGGAACGCTCCGATCAAGGGTCGGTTTTGCTTTCCAGGCTGGTTCCACGTAGATAACATCAGAAGCCGCGGCCAGGGTGAGCAATCCCTCAATGGGAACGCGCATCCCAATGATTGTCCCGGTGGACACAGTAACGGGAAATCCGAGAAAACTCGTTCCGAAGAACGGATGGGAAAGCTTGACCAATACACGTATTGGTTCGTCAGTGGGAAAGGGAAACGTGATTGTAGAACCAGGTGGCAGGTTGCCGAATCCGGGAATACTTTCAGCGGTAGCATCGGTATCGCCCGCAAGGAGCAGACGCAGGTACGGAGACAGCTTTGCTGCCATCGCGGCCGTGCTTACCCATAATAGGCCTGTACACCCAAGTACGAGTAAAAAAACGAATACCAATCGTCTACAGGTTTTCATCATTCACGAAGTTTACTATACAGGGTCAGCGCAGACAAAGCAGCGTCAAGTGCCCCATTAAAGACGAGTTATTCTTCACCAAGCAATAGACACTGACTTACCTGCATTCTTATTGACTGATTGTGTAATTTTCAACACATTAGTTGCCGGGAGTGAGCCCTGTAGCGTTGTTTGGATAACATGTAGATCTGCACGCAGCGATTGATCACCGAGAGTAGTTGTTGGTAATTGAAGGTTGGTCTTGATAGATTACTTCCGGACAGTTTTCTTTCTTTACAACCTGCAGTAGCCTGTGGTATCATCGATCAAAGGAGGGGGACCATGTTGGGGAAAATAGCGCCGATCATCGTTTTGATGGTACTAGCGCTGGGGGTAACAACCAGTGCTGCAGGAACAGTTACGTTATACTCCCAAGGGATCGCGTGCATCGATGAAACGCAGACCATTACGCTGAATAAAGGGACTAATACCGTGCGGATCTCGGTCCCGTCTGGGTTCGTCCCTGATTCACTTACGATCGAGTTCAACGGGGAGGTAATCTCTCAGTCGTTCCATGCCGGTACGGCGGATTCGGTGCTTGCAGCCGCGATTGGCAAAAAGATAGAAGTGGTAGGTAAAGACGGTACGGTCTATCGCGGCATCCTCATTTCGACGGCCGGAGAGATTGTTCTACGGGAAGAAAATGGAACGATCGACCTGATCTCAAATCCGTCTCGGATCAGCATTTCTGGTAAAGATATTGAGCTTTCTCCTTACCTCGAACTTGTTCTATCCGCCGCTGCATCGGGAAAGGAACCTCTGCGGCTTACTTACCTCTCGACCGGCTTCAATTGGGCAATGAGCTATGTGGGAACCTTATCCGCGGATGGAAAAGCGCTGAGCCTCACCGGCTGGGCCCGGTTGGAAAACAACACTGATTATTCACTTTCTGGGATGAGCGTCCAACTTGTGGCGGGACAGGTTAACCAAGTGGAAAAAAGTTACTCGGGAATGCGGGTTGCGGCGATGGCTGCTCCGCCGCTTCCAGAAGAAAACGCGTTCGAATATCATCTTTATACTCTTCCTGTTCCGATCGATCTCCCGGCCGGTAAAACTGTGCTGATCCCCTACGGCACGTATTCCGGAATCCCGGTGAAGAAGATTTACACTTTCAAAGGATCCGGAGTTGAAGTCTCCTTGCAATTCAGGAACGACACGGATAATGGCCTGGGAGTTCCTCTTCCTGCTGGAGACGTTCGCTTGTTCCAGGCGCGATCTGATGGAACGATTTTTATCGGAGCCGACTCAATTGGACATACCCCGATAGGAACAGAGGTTTCCCTTGCAGCGGGGAGTGCATTCGATCTCACGGGCAAGAGGACCGAACTCTCGAACGTGAAGCTCTCCGGCTCGACCTACCGCGCTAGTTACCGAATCGAATTGCGCAATCATAAAGACGAAGCGGTTACGGTAAACGTGCTTGAGCGTCCAGCAGGGAAGTCATGGAAAGTTATTACCTCATCACAGTCGTACACCCGAGTGGATTCTGGGACGATAAAATTCGTCGTTAATGTTCCGGCAAACGGGGAAAGCGAGGTCACTTATACCGTTGAATACAGTTACTGATCCGCCTGAAGACATGTTCCTCCGCTACAAGCGGGCGGTGGAGGAAGCAATCTCCCGACTGCCGGTGAAAAACGGGGTCGTGGATATCGATTCAATTTGGGTTGAGACGTCGCTTCCTTACGACCTCATTCAAGAAATCCTCTCCCGTGACGACCTCGTCCTTCCCGAGAACGTGGAGCGGATTAACACAAAGTCGCTGATACAAACGGGGGGCAGGAGTGGGAAGAAAGGGAAGAAGCGAAGACATAACAATAAAGTTCGGCACTGACGGCTGGCGTGGGGTAATCGCGCGTGATTTCACGTTCGGGAACGTCGGCCGCGTCGCTGCCGCGACCGGTAAGTTCCTCGCCTCACCCGAGCGGAAGACACTCGCGATCTACACCGACTGGGGAGCGGAGTACCGGCCGGCGGTAGACGGGGTAGTGATCGGCTACGATATGCGGTTCCTGTCCCGCGAATTTGCGCACCACTTCGCGCGTGTCCTCCACGACACCGGGATCCCGGTTGTAGTTGCGAACGCGCCGGTGACCACTCCGGCAGTCTCCTACGCTGTTGTCGATCGCCACGCCGCGGCTGGGATCATGATCACCGCTAGTCACAATCCGCCGATCTACAACGGAATAAAGTACAAGGCCGAATACGGCGGCTCCGCACCGGGAGAGGTAACCGACGGGGTGGTGGCATACCTGCAGGAGCAGGTCCCGATCCCCCGCACTCCGGAGGGAGCTGTCCCCGAGGTTGATCTACGCACGCCTTTTCTCGATAAAGTCCGCACCCTGATCGATCCCGCCCGGCTAAAGGCATCCCCTGTACATGTGGTGATCGACTCGATGTACGGCTCGGCCCAGGGGTACGTAGCTGAGATCCTGCACGAGAACTATGTTCCTTACACGCAAATCCGCGCCCGACGCGATCCCCTGTTTGGGGGGAAGAAGCCGGAACCGCTCGAGGAGAACCTGGTTCCGCTGCGCGCGGTGATCGCCTCGCTGCGCCCGAAGAAAAAGCACCTCATTGGGGTGGTGACCGACGGGGACGGCGACCGCGTCTCGGCGATGGACGAACAGGGTGGGTTCATCGACGCCCACCGCACGTTTGCCCTTATCCTCCGTTACCTGGTGGAGGAGCGTGGGATGCGCGGCGCGGTCGTAACCTCGTTCAACCTGACCGACATGGCGCGTGACATGTGCGAGGACTACGGCCTCACCCAGATCGTCGTTCCCATCGGGTTCAAGCATCACTGCGAGCAGATCCTGACACGAGGCGATGTATTGGTCGCCGCCGAAGAGAGTGGGAGCATCGCGATCCGCGGGCACATTCCCGAACGGGACGGGGTCCTGTGTTCGCTCCTTCTCACCGAGATCGCGGCGAGCGCGGGCAAGCCGATGAGCGAGCTCGTCCAATCCCTGTTTGATAAGTACGGACCGCGGTTCTACCACCGCCGTGACATCCACGTCCCCCACCGCCTGGAGGTGGTGGAGAAACTCCGGCATAATCCGCCGGAGCGGTTTGCCGGAAGGACGGTGCGGTCTGTAGAGACTCTCGACGGGGTGAAGCTCCGGTTCGACGATGGCTGGCTCCTGTTCCGCGCGTCCGGTACCGAGCCGATCCTGCGGCTTTACTGCGAGATGAGAGAGAAAAGGCAAGTGTACGAGCTTCTGGAGGAAGCGGAGAGGTTGGCGAGAGGAGATCTCACACTATGGTAGAAGAATACGATTTCAAGAAGATCGAGGAACGGTGGCGTGACTTCTGGCGGGAGAGAAAGTTCTTCCACGCCGACATCAAAGACACGAAGAAGAAGTTCTACTATCTCAACATGTTCCCCTATCCGTCCGGGTATCTCCACGTCGGGCACGGGCGGAATTACATCATCGGCGATGTCGTCACCCGGTTCTATCTCATGCGCGGATACAACATCCTGAACCCAATGGGCTGGGACGCGTTCGGCCTGCCGGCGGAGAACGCGGCGATCGATCACGGGATCCATCCCCGCGATTGGACGCTCAATAACATCGCCCACGCCAAGGAACAGTTCCGCGCCTGGGGGATCGAGTACGATTGGGATCGTGAGATAACAACCTGCCTTCCCGACTACTACAAGTGGACCCAGTGGCTGTTCCTGCAGCTGTACAAACACGGGCTCGCGTACAAGAAGCGGGCAACGGTGAACTACTGCCCGACCTGCGACACGGTCCTTGCCAATGAGCAGGTGGTCGGCGGGGTGTGCGAGCGCTGCGGGACCCCACCGGCGCAGAGAACGCTGGAGCAGTGGTTCTTCAAGATCACTGACTACGCCGATGCCCTTCTCGATGACCTGAAGAAGCTCGACGGCTGGCCGGAGAACGTAAAAAAGATGCAGGAGAACTGGATCGGCCGCAGCTTCGGGGCGGAGGTCGTCTTTCACACCGAGAAGGGGGAGGAGATCGTGGTGTTCACCACCCGGCCGGATACCCTGTGGGGGGCGACGTTCATGGTCCTCGCTCCGGAGCATCCGCTTGTCGACTCACTCACCACCGCTACCCAGCGCGCCGCGGTCGATGCCTACCGGAAGGAGACGGCCCGTCGCACCGAGATCGAACGTACCTCGACCGAGCGGGAGAAGACCGGCGTGTTCACCGGTGGATACGCGATCAACCCGGTGAACGGGGAGAAGATCCCGGTCTGGATCGCAGATTACGTCCTTATGACCTACGGGACCGGGGCGATCATGGCCGTTCCAGCGCACGACGAGCGCGACTTCGCGTTCGCGCTCAAATTCGGTCTGCCGATCATCCCGGTGATCGAGCGGAGCGACGGGGTGGTGCGCTCCTACGTGCGGAGCTCCGCGGTCGATCCCGAGTTCGCCGCTGCGCTCGCCGCGGGCGGGTTCGCATACAAGACGACTGAGGATGGATTCACGGTAGAACTGACCGTCCCCGACCTCGACGGTTACCTTGCGCTCCTCCGCGAGCACCTCAAGCCCGATTGCTGGGCGAGCGTTGCCGGGGCCAGGTTCGCGTTTGTGTTCAAGGATGGCGTGCGCGAGCTCGACTCCGCCGCAGCGGATCGGGAGATCCTCTCCCGGCTGCAGGCCATAGATCCAAGCCTTTCCGGAAAGCGCACGACGATGGAGGTTCTCGCCGCAATCCCGGCCTACGCGGACGTCCTGTTCCACGCCGATCACGGGACGATGCTCCACTCCGGCGAGTTCACCGGCACCCCGGGGGAGGAGGCGGTCGATAAAGTGATCGCCTGGCTCGAGGAGACAGGGAAGGGGAAGCGAGCGGTCAATTATCGCTTGCACGACTGGCTCATCTCCCGCCAGCGCTACTGGGGGGCGCCGATCCCGATCGTCTACTGTGAGAAGTGCGGGATCGTACCCGTGCCGGAGGAGGATCTTCCCGTCCTCCTTCCTGATGTCGAATTCATCGGCAAGAAGGGACTCGCCGACATCCCGGGCTACGCCGAGACAACATGCCCGATCTGTGGCGGGCCAGCGAAGCGCGACACCGATACGATGGACACATTCGTCGATTCATCCTGGTATTATCTGCGCTACATCTCGCCCGACCGCGACGACGTCCCGTTCGTGAAGGAGGACGTCGACAACTGGCTCCCGGTCGACCAGTACGTCGGCGGAGTGGAACACGCCATTCTCCACCTCCTCTATTCGCGGTTCATCACCAAGGCGCTCCACGACATGGGATACGTCTCGTTCGACGAGCCGTTCAAGCGCCTGTTCACCCAGGGGATGATCTGCCACACCGCCTACCGCTGTCCGGAGCACGGCTGGCTCTACCCGCACGAGGTGAAGGACGGGCGCTGTCCCCATTGCGGGCGGGAGCTGGAAACCTACAACTTCTCGATGTCGAAATCGAAGAAGAACGTCGTCTCCCCGGAGGAGATCATCGAGCGTTACGGTGCGGACACCGAGCGGCTGTACACGCTGTTCATGGGACCTCCCGATCGCGACATCGAGTGGACTGAGGAAGGAGTGCGGGGGGCGTTCCGGTTCCTCAATCGATTCTGGACGTTGGTCCTGTCGCAGACGGAGCGGGTGAAAGCGGCCCCGAAGGCGGTGAATCCATCCACGCTCGACGCCGCGGGCAGAGCGCTGTGGCGGCGGTACAACCGGACGGTGAAGAAGGTGACCGAGGACATCGAGGGACGGTTTAACTTCAACACCGCGGTCGCTGCGGTGATGGAGCTCGTGAACGAGCTAACCCGCTACGTCGAGGGGGAAAGCGACGACGCGCTCGTGCGCGCAGTGATCGAGGGGCTGGTTCTGATACTCTCGCCGTTCACCCCGTTTGTATGCGAAGAGCTGTGGCGGCGGATCGGGCACGACGACGCGATTCTCGAACAGCCGTGGCCGGAGTACGCTGCCGACGCGCTTGAGGAGGAAGTCCTCGAGGTCCCGGTGCAAATCAACGGGAAGGTGCGGGCGCGGGTACAGGTCCCGGCCGCGGTGGGGAACGACCCCGAGGCGCTGAAACAGGCAGCGCTCGCCGATCCCGCTGTTCAGAAGCGGCTCGACGGGAAGGATCTCGTCAAGGTGATCGCCATCCCGGGGAAGATGGTGAGCATCGTACTTCGAGGTTGAAACGGACTTAAAAATCGGGTAAAAACCGAATATATCGGGGCCTTAGCTCAGCTGGGAGAGCGCTTGCATGGCATGCAAGAGGTCAGG
>CAZZJU010000003.1:0-32886 GCA_964654805.1 uncultured Thermotogae bacterium
ACTGTACATATACCATCCTCATCATAGAGTTGGCACTGGTGTCGTGCAGCTGACCCTTTCAAGCCCCAGTGAATGTTAATGGAAGATGTATAAAAATACATCCAGCCGATGTAGGGCAGTGTTCTCCGGGGACATCGGGGCCAGATTGAGCGCCTTCGCCCGTTCCTCGGTGATCGGAACGCAGATCAGCCCACGAGCGACCCGGGCCATGAAGTTGATCGCCTCCGGGGTGGCGTGCTCGGCCGCGATCACGAGGTCTCCCTCGTTCTCCCGGTCCTCGTCGTCCACAATGATGAGCATCTTCCCGGCCCGGATTCGGGCTATCGCCTCTTCAACCGTGATGAACATTCAGCATCCTCTCCACGTATTTGCCCAGGATATCGAACTCCAGATTAACCGCGTCCCCGGGGTGTCGGTCGCAAAGATTGGTGCCTTCATACGTTTTATCGATCACCGCACACTGAAAGCTCGAACTGCTCACCGCAAATGCAGTCAGGCTAATCCCGTCGACCGCAATTGATCCCTTCTCCACCAGGTAGCGCGCGTACTCCGGAGGATAGCTAAATGTAAATTCCCATCCGGTATTCCGCCGTACAATCTTATTCACACGCCCGATTGCATCAATGTGCCCGAGCACGATATGCCCGTCGAGCCCTTCTTCCGGCCGGAGCGGAAGCTCCAAATTCACACGCATTCCGAAAGAAAGGCTGCCGATGGTTGTTCGGCGGGCGGTCTCCTCGGATACATCTGCCGTGAATTTCCCGTTCCCGAGCTCGCGGACTGTCAAGCATGCGCCGTTCACCGCAACGCTACTCCCAGGGGAGAGCCGGATAAAAACATTCTCCGGCACTTCGACGGTGAGTCTGCCGTTCCTCTGGTCTGCCACTCGGCCCAACCCGCAAACGATTCCTGTAAACATCGGCATTTCCGAGTTTAGCGGAACGGATTTACGTTATCAATGAAGTTGCAAAGAAAGACTCCTTGGGATACTCTTCTCTTTGGAGGTTAACGTGCGTAAATACACCGTTTATTCACTGCTGGGATTTGTTTTTATTCTCCTTATCTTTTCATCTGTCTCTCTGGGTCGGAATACAAGTATCACTTATAAAATCTACGCCGAAGGGAAACACCGAGATATCGAAGTGAAGACCGCCCTTGCTGATTACGTGTTTTCTGAAGACGGTGGAACTTTGAAGAGCGTTTATCTCTATTTCGCCCCTTACGGAACTAAACCGACTGAACTCATCCCAGGGACGAAGACCAGCTTTAAAGACGGTTCGTATACCCGCCAGTATTTGGCGAATATCGTCTTCCCGTTCTCGGTCCAGACGGAAGGAACGACATCATTCGGAACCTACACTCTTTCCCCTCCTAAGTCTCCTTCCCCGGACGAACTTATAGTGGAGTTCATCGGCACGTTTGCCGGGGCAAAAGTTACAAAAAAGTTTGTTCTGCACAATGAGCCCTATTACACTGTTGACTGCACCGTAACGATCGAGAACACTTCCAATAAACCGCTTCCGTTAGCACTCGTTCTCGGGGACTACGCACCAGGCAGTAGCCCTTCCCTTGTCTACCAATTCGATGGAACGGCGAGTTCCGCACCATTGGCCCCTGGCTCTTATACCTCGTTCGACGGAGTCGGGCTGATGGACAAAGCAACTGTATATTTCCTCATCACACGGGAGATGAAAGGGGTCGCTCCGTTCACTGCCTCCCATGGTGAGCGACGTCTTTTCGGGATCAATTTTTCCGCTCCCCCGGGAAAGAATTCCTATTCCTTCACCCTATACGGAGGACGTAGGCGCTACTTACTGATGGAAGCTGTCGGATTAGGGAGTTTGGACAACCCAGGTACAGGAGCACGGATGATCATTCCTGTGGTCCAGTTCTTGGAATGGCTGTACCGGCACACAGGCAACTACGGATGGGCGATCATTCTGTTCACCCTGGTGACACGGTTGGTGTTGTTCCCGCTCATGCGCAAACAATACCACTCGATGGCCAAGATGCAGAAGCTCCAGCCGAAGCTGCGTGAGATTCAGAAGAGGTTCAAGGATGACCGCCAGCTTCTCCAACAGAAGATGATGGAGCTTTATAAACGGGAGGGAGTAAACCCGATGGGCGGATGTCTCCCGATGTTCATTCAACTACCGATTCTGATCCTCCTGTGGAAGGCAATCCTGTATTCTAGCGAGGCAATCCACCTTTCACCCAGCTTCCTTTGGATACCGGATCTCAGCCTGCGCGATCCGTACTTCATTCTAGTAATTCTTACTACCGGGGCGATGATCCTTCAGCAGCGGTTGATGACCCCGATGACCGCCGACGCAAGTGGGTCGCAGAAGTACATGGGATACATCTTCCCGCTGTTCATGGCCTTCTTCTTCTGGAACTTCCCAGCCGGTCTGTGGTTATACTATCTGCTTACAACCGTATCCCAGGTCGGGCAGCAGGCGTTCGTCAATTGGGAATTGGCTAAAGCGGAAGCCGGAGCCCCTTCCGTGGCACCGGAAGAACCGGAGGAGGAACCAGGGAATGGAGACGGTCAAAGCGGCAATTAGGGCCTATCTGTCCGAGCTTCTTTCCATCATGGAGGAAGAGGCTACCTTCGAAATCGAGGGAGATTCTTACGACGACATCTACATCAATCTTACCGGCAGCCTTTTCTCCCTCCCCGAAGAACGGCCCGTTCTAACAGCTTTGCAACACCTTCTACGGACCCATTTACGTCGAGTTACGGGCAAGGACTGCGAGATTATCCTCGACGTGAACGGCGCAGTGAAACGCAGACGGGCCGAACTGATCAGGTTCGCCCTTACCGCCGCTGAATCGGTCCGCCGGGAACACAAGCGAATCAGGCTGAACCCGATGCCACGCCTCGATCGGCGTACGATTCATATAACGCTCGCCAACTTTCCTGGAGTACGCACTTACAGCGTTGGAAAGGGAGACCAACGCCGGGTGGTAATCGAGCCGGAAGAGACATGATTGAGCCCGACACGATAGCCGCGATTTCCACCCCGCTCGGGGAAGGGGGGATTGGAATCGTGCGCATGAGCGGTCCGCGGTCGATCGAGATCGCGGAGAAGGTATTCCAACCGAGCTCTCGAATCTGTCTTTCCCGGGTTCCAACTCACACTCTGCATCACGGGTTCATCATCGACGGAGAAAGAAAAATCGACGAGGTTTTGGTCTCAGTGATGCGCGCTCCACGGACTTACACCCGCGAGGATATCGTGGAGATCAACTGTCATGGTGGGATCGCCGCCGTCCGCGCCGTGCTCGATTTGCTACTGCGTAACGGGGCGCGGCTCGCCGAGCGCGGGGAGTTCACCAAGCGTGCGTTCCTGAATGGGAGGATCTCCCTTGATCAGGCGCAAGCGGTCCTCGACGCAGTGCGGGCCCAGACCCAACTCGGGCTCGAAGCGGCGATCGAGCGGATCGGAGGAAGGTTTACACAAGAGATCGCCACTTTGCGGGATGAAATCGCAACTGTTCTGGCTGACATCGAAGTAGAAATTGATTATCCCGACATCGACGCTGACGTAGAGCCGTTCCTTCCCCGAATCAAACACCTGCGTGACAGGGTAGATAAACTCATCCGGCAGGCGGACCGCGGACGGGTGGTGCGTGAAGGACTGACGGTTGCGATCGTCGGTCGGCCGAACGTGGGTAAATCGACCCTTCTGAATACGCTCCTTGCTGAAGAAAGAGCGATCGTAACCCCGATACCGGGCACAACCAGGGATACCGTGGAAGAAGTAACAGAGATATCCGGAATTCCGGTGCGCTTGATAGACACGGCTGGGTTACGCTCTCCAACCGATGAAGTGGAGAAAGAAGGGGTCAAGAGAGCCAAGCGCGCGGTCGAAAGATCCGATCTCATACTTCTGCTGCTCGATAGAAGCGCTCCTCTCTCCGAAGAGGACAGAAGATTACTCTCCACGGACTGGCGCCGTCCGGCAGTACTCGTATTGAATAAATCGGATCTCCCTCCAGCGTTTGATAACGACGAAATTGAATTCAACAACTACCTAAAAGTTTATGAGATATCTGCCAAAACAGGCGATGGGGTGAATAATCTGGCGAAGGGGATCGTCGACTCCGTCCTTGCAGGAGGAGTCCCGGCCCGTGGCACGTTCCTTCTGCTCGACACGTGGGAGCGAGACCTGTTACATCGCACTAGAGACGCCCTCCATCGCGCGGTGGACGCAGTGACATCGGGATTCAGTCTGGATATCGTAGCAGAAGAGCTGAAAACGGCTTATCTTGAAGCGGGCAAACTCCAAGGCATAGACATTTCAGAAGATATCCTCACCAAGATATTCGCCCGTTTCTGCGTGGGAAAGTGATTGATGTCCCCACCCAACGGGACAACGGCGCGCTTTTTGCATCTCTTTCGTCTTTCTCGAAGAAGACAGAGAAGATACACTGGTTACGGAATGAAAATTACTGCGAAAAAAATGTCTTTGCCGCTGATCCGGGAACACGTTGCCGGAATTTTGCACCTGATCATGTATCCTGTTGCCGCCACTGTGTTGCTCCTCGCGTTCATCGGCCCGCGATTGGAGCTGGTTGGGCTGTTCCTCGGTCTCCTTTTGCTCTCAGTACGCAAATGGCAGCCAGTCAGCGCGGTCGGTGCTGCATTGGCGGCAATCGGATTTGGGTTCAGAGTCCGCTTTGTCACTGATCCCACCGGAGGATATTTTTTCCTTAACTGGATTTCAATTCCGCTTACGTTGGGATGGATTCTATTCATCATTTGGACGCGCGAGGCTCTGCGACGTGGGTTCCCGCAACGCGGGATCCAGCTCGCGATAGACATGATTTTAGTCCTCACTGCGTTGCTCCTCGGGCTAGCCTCGCCGCAAACCCGCACTTTACCGGTCGCTTTCTATATTCCCATCGTCTCTCTGTTCCTCATCGCCCTCGAGCTGAAACGAGCATTGAATGACGCGTCGATTAAGGAAGATCATTCGGCAATTGCGTTTATGTTAGCATTGTTCGGAATAAGCGGAGCGATGAAGGGAGCGGTGTCGATTTCCCTCATCGGGCCACTTGCCACGCTCGGATTCCCGTTGTTCGCCACTGCTCAGCTCAAGTTCATGATCGGGGGTGCTGATGAAATCGTATTTTCATCCCACCGTTTCTCAATAACCGGCTTTCTGGTGACTTCACTCCTCGTCTCAAGTGCGTTTACCATCGCGGCGGTGGGATTCGCCAAAAGCACCCCTGCGTACGCCATTGTCCCCGTGGCGCTAACCTTAGGATTATTGGTTTTCCAACGCGTCGGAAGCGGAAGCAAAAGATCACGGCTCATTGTGCCCGAAGGAGAGCGATTCGCCTTTGGGATCAGGTTCGCTGCTATATCCCTCGATGATGCTGTAGTGCGCGTGGAACGGATGCTCAGGGAAAAAGGGAATGGACGATTCGTCGTCACCCCGAACAGCGCTTCTATCATAAAGGCAGAGATGGAACCGGCTCTGCTCACCGCCTATGAACAGGCAGATCTTGTGCTTCCGGACGGGATCGGTGTGGTGTGGGCAAGTCGACTTCTTGGAATACCCATTCCCATGCGAGTAACCGGTGTCGATCTGGTAGAGCGCGTCCTCTCTCGAGCAGGGGCCTCCGGAACGCGGGTCTTCCTGCTCGGGGGAAGACCCGGTGTAGCGGCCCGGGCGGCGGCTCGGCTGAAAGCGCGGTATCCCGACCTCATCATAGTCGGGATACATCACGGATACTTCCACAATGATGATAAAGTGATAAACACGATCGCCGCAGCGAATCCTGACTTGGTGCTAGTGGGAATGGGCGTACCCCGCCAAGAGTTGTTCATGCTCACTGCTCGAGCGAAACTCACCGGAGTAGTGATGATCGGAGTGGGCGGGGCGCTCGATCTGTTCGCCGGCGACTGTCGAAGAGCCCCTGAAATCTGGCAACGTCTCGGATTGGAATGGCTCTACCGGCTGATTCAAAATCCGCGCCGGATTGCGGAAGTAATTATGGTCTTCCGGTTCGCCATCCGAGTGCTGCTTCTGTGGGTGTCACTATTGTCCCGACGGCTTGCTCTCCAAGAGGATTAATCCTCTATTAAATCCACTGCCTCCACCTGTACTGTCCCCCGCCAGTCGTCAAAACCAGGCCGGAAGATGAGTCCCTTACCGGTCGCCTGCTCAAACTTGTCAATATGACGCCCCATCCGAAAGGCGATAAACGGTATGCTTTTCCCATTCTGGCTTACCATGCCTTTAAGATGCTGGCGTTGTCCACCGACGAGTGTCAGGTCGAAGAAACGGCAGTCCCGCATAAGGAAGAGAGGAGCGGGATTACCCGGACCGTACGGAGAGAGCGAACGAATGTTAGTGTAGAATCGCATATCGATCTCGGCCGCGTCGATAGTCGCATCATACTGCTGCTTTATCGCTGTGGAATACCCCTCTTCGTGGGTCACACACTCAAGGAGCCTCGCCTGCAGCTCAGCCAGGAGCTCATTTTTCACGGTGAATCCAGCAGCCATCTTGTGTCCGCCGTACCGCACGAGGATATCGGCATTTTTTCTTAGACAGGCGATCATATCGAACCCATCCACACTCCGACATGAACCGCGGCTCACCTGATCCCCTTCAGAGATGATCACTGTCGGAACGCGGTAACGGTCGGCGAGGTTGGATGCAGCAAGCCCGATGATCCCCTCGTTCCAGTACTTCCCAGAAAGAATGATTATCCCATCTTGACGTGGATCTATTCCTTCCTTGGCCATCTCCTCCTGAGCTTGCGCTATCAGGTCCGTCTGCGCTATCTCCCGGTCGCGGTTGTAGTCTAACAAAACCTCGCTCAAATACTCGGCGCGTTCCTTCAACTTAGTGGTCAACAGGAGAAACGCGACCTTGGGATCGCCAGCGCGGTTAGCCGCATTCAGCTTGGGAGCGATGATGTAGCCGATATCCGACGCGGTGAGCTTCTTCGGATTGAGCGACAACCGTTCCATCAAGACGCGTAGTCCTAGGGACGATCCTTCCCCGCGTGCGATCAGGTTGAACGCCTCACGCACAAGCGCGCGGTTCTCCACCTCTCCATCATCCGAGAGGGGAACAAGATCTGCAATTGTGCCCAATCCCACAAGGTCGAGCAACTGATACGGCACCGGCTTGCCAAGCCGCTCGTACAGGGCGCTTAGCAGCTTGTAGGCAACTCCAACCCCAGCAAGATGACGGTTTGGATATTTATCTCCGGGCAGTTGAGGGTCGATCACCGCGGTCGCCGGGGGAAGTGTCGCCGGAGGCACATGATGATCGGTGATGATCGTATCCACCCCTGCCTCGCGCAGGGCAGCAACCTCATCGGTATTGGAGACACCGCAGTCCACTGTAAGAACCAGTGAGAAACCTTCGTCGATCGCCCGCAGCACGAACTCATGGGAAAGACCGTGTCCGTGGCGGCGGTCGCCGACTTCCACCTTGATAGTCCCCTTTGGAAAAAGAGGGGAAAGCCCACGGTAGAGAACGGCCGCCCCGGTCAACCCATCAACATCAAAATCACCGTGGATGAATAACTTCTCACCGCGGGACACCGCCGCGAGCAGGCGTGCGATCCCTTTATCTATTCCCGACAGGGAAAAGGGAGAATGAAACTGCGGAAATCCCGGATCGAGCAGTCCCCGCCATCGCTTCCCACCTCGCCGTGCGAGTAGGATACCAAGACCACGGGAACAGCCAAGAGAAGAGACCACCTCCCCGACTATCTCTTCATCCGGGGCGGGAGCAAGTTCCCATTCCCTTCCTGGGAAGAGAAGGGAGTTCATTTACCTCTCTTTGCCCCTGCCTTAATGGTCCACCAGTAGAGGATCGGGTTGGCGATGTACATCGAGGAATATGTACCGACTATAACTCCGATCAGCAGCGCAAGGGAGAATCCACGCAGGACTGTTCCTCCAAACAGGAACATGATGAATACCGGTATAAATGTGGTGAACGAAGTGTTCAACGTACGGGAGAGCGATTGGTTGACACTTTTGTTTATGATATCAAAGATCGACATTTTGCGTTCGATTTTGATGTTCTCCCGAATGCGGTCGAAGATAACGATCGTGTCGTTCAGGGAATATCCAACGATCGTCAAAAACGCGGCGATCGTGGCTAAATTCACCTCGATGTGGAACAGGGCAAACACTCCAAGAGCAATCGACACGTCGTGGATTAACGCCACAACCGCACCAACTGCGTAACGGAGGCGGAATCTCCACGAAACGTAAACAAGTATCACGAGAAGTGCGAGGAGGACAGCCTGCCAACCTTTTTCCGCCAGTTCTCGGCTCACTTGCTTACCTACTGAGTAGCGGCTCACGTCCACCACTTTGAACTTCTTCCGCAGGGTATTCTCTATCTCCTGGATCGTGCTCTGATTCGCTTCCACATCCAGCTTGGTAGTGATCACCATCGTATCTTTTCCGGCCACTTTCTGAATAACGCTCTTGGAAAGGTCGACTGGAGCGGGAATCTCAGCAAGGACTTTACGTACATCAGCGGTGGAAACCGGCTCGCCGAACTTGACCGTGAATTCCGTTCCACCAGTAAAGTCAATTCCCGGGTTGAGTCCTCTCACCCCGGGAATTACAAGGATCCAGCTCAATACCACGAACAGAATAGAAAGGGGAACGAAATACTTCGCCTTACCGAGGAAATCGTAGTGGTGCATACGGAGCCTCCTCCTGGGTTAAGCCGACTGGATCTTACGCATCCACCGTGACTTGATTCGACTCGCCTTGTTCTTGTGAAACGCATGTCCTTTTGCCGCTTTATCGGCCGCTTTGGCAAGCTGAGGAATCAGAGCACGGGCCTTTTCCTTCTCCCCGGCAGCGAGATGAATGCGGATCTGTTTTATCACCTTCTTCACCGCCTTCTTTCTCGCCCGGTTTCTCAGGCGACGCTTCTCACTCTGGCGTAAACGCTTCTCTGCTGAACGGATGTTAGGTATTTCAATCACCTCTGAAAGCTATTCCACGTTGTGCATCGTCGAATCTTAGCGGATCGGAAAGAGATAATCAAGACACCGGGCAATGGATAAACCATTGTGATGTTTGTCACCGAAAATACTGGGCAATCTGTCCTTTAAGCCTGCCGATGGGTATTTGCCGATAAAAAATTCCTGCCGGTCCTCTATTGACCCACCCCCACCCTGGATAATATGATGGTCCGGTATATCACAAACCATTATTTACGAGGGGGCATTTTACATGGAACGTATTGTAAAACGAGATGGTCGGGTGGTCCCGTTCGATGAGGCCAAGATAACAACGGCCATTTGGAAGGCAATGCGCGCTGTTGGCGATCCAGACGAGCGCGCGGCCAAGCGGCTATCCGAACGGGTGACGGGAATCCTCGACGAGCAGTTTACCGATGACCTTCCCACGGTGGAGGAGATACAAGATATAGTTGAAGATGTGTTGATCGAGGAGGGATACACCCGCGTCGCCAAGGCGTACATTCTCTACCGTAAACAGCATGAGGAAATCCGCGAGATGCGCGGAATTCTCGATGAGATTCCTTTTTTGGTCGAGGATTATCTGAACGACCGCGATTGGCGTGTGCGGGAGAATAGTAACATGACCTACTCTCTCCAGGGCTTGAACACACACATCACCGATCGGGTGATCTCTCACTATTGGCTTTCCAAGATCTATCCGCCCGAGATTAAGCGTCGCCACGAGAGCGGTGATTTTCACATCCATGACCTCGGAACCCTGGGGGCATACTGCGTCGGTTGGGACCTACGAGATCTGTTGTTGCGGGGGTTCCGTGGGGTAAGGGGGAAGATTGAGGCCCGGCCAGCGAAACACTTCCGCGTCGCCCTTCTCCAGGTGGTGAATTTCATGTACACCTTGCAGGGGGAATCCGCAGGGGCGCAGGCGTTCTCCAACGTCGACACCTACCTCGCCCCGTTCATCCGGGCTGATCGCCTCTCCTATGAGGAGGTGAAGCAGAACCTGCAGGAGTTCGTGTACAACATGAACGTCCCGACCAGAGTTGGGTTCCAGACTCCGTTCACCAATATTACCCTCGACCTCGAAGTGCCGAACTACATGCGGGGAGAGCCGGTAATCATCGGGGGAAAGATCCAAAACTCTGTCTATGGTGACTATCAGCACGAAATGGACATGTTCAACCGTGCGTTCGCCGAAGTGATGACCGAAGGAGACATGCACGGTCGGCCGTTCACCTTCCCCATCCCCACTTACAACATCACCGAGGATTTCGATTGGGATAACGAGAACCTCGTTCCAGTATGGGAAATGACCGCTAAGTACGGAATCCCTTACTTTTCCAACTTCATCGGGAGCGACATGCGGCCGGAGGATGCTCGCTCAATGTGCTGCCGGTTGCGGATCGATAACCGTGAACTAAAAAAGCGCGGGGGAGGTCTGTTCGGAGCAAACCCGCTTACCGGCTCGATTGGGGTGGTGACAATCAACCTTCCGCGGATCGGTTACTTAGCGAAAGATGAGGCAGATTTCTTCTCCCGGTTGGAGGAGTTGATGGATCTTGCCAAGGAATCTCTTATTATAAAGCGAAAGACCCTGGAAAAGCTGACCGACCAGGGCCTTTATCCTTACTCCAAATTTTATCTCTCCGGGATCAAGCAAGCCGAGGGCGGGTATTGGAAGAACCACTTCTCCACGATCGGGTTGATCGGGATGAACGAGGCGCTGTTGAACCTATTTGGAATCACGATCGCCGATCCCGAAGGGAGGGATTTCGCCGTCAAGGTCCTGAGCTTCATGCGGGATCGACTTGCCGACTTCCAGGAGGAGACCGGCGAGATCTTCAACCTTGAGGCGACCCCGGCCGAGGGAGCGAGCTACCGCCTGGCGCGGAAAGACATCGAGCGCTATCCGGACATCCGCATCCACAACCTGGAGGCTTACGGCGGAGAGACTCCGTACTACACAAACTCCACCCACCTGCCTGTCGGACTGACCGAGGACATGTTCGAGGCATTAAAGCTACAAGATCCGCTCCAGACGTTATACACCGGTGGAACAGTATTCCACGCGTTCCTCGGGGAAACTCCTACCCCGGAGGCGACCAAGCAGCTGGTGCGGAAAATCGCGGAGAACTTTCACCTCCCCTACTACACCTTGACCCCAACCTTCTCCATCTGTCCGGAGCATGGATACATGGCCGGAGAAGAGAAGGAGTGCCCGATATGCGGGGCGAGGACCGAGATCTACTCGCGCATCGTCGGTTATCTCCGACCGGTCGAGCAGTGGAACGATGGCAAACGGGCCGAGTTCGCCGATCGGAAGACCTACTCGACCGCCCCGGCGACGCGGGCATAGGGAGATCGCGAACCCGCGGCGATAGATACTCATCGCCGCGGGTTCATTAAGATGAACATCGCTCAGCTCCTCCCGACCACTCTGATCGAGTATCCGGGGAAGGTATCAGCCCTTATCTACACCGCCGGGTGCAACTTCCGCTGCCCGTTCTGCCACAACTCGGAGCTTGTCCTCCCGGCACGAATCAGGGAACTTCCACTCATCCCTGAGGACGAGGTGATAGCTCTTCTCAAAGACAGAATCGGCTTCCTCGACGCCCTGTCGATCACCGGTGGCGAGCCGACGTTGCAGCCCGACCTGGCGGAGTTTCTCGCCCGGGTGAAGGCACTCGGCTACCTGATCAAGCTCGACACGAACGGCTCCAACCCGGATGTGCTCGCCCGGCTCTTTGATATGCGGCTTGTTGACTACGTGGCAATGGACGTCAAGGGGCCGGAGGAACGGTATTCGGAACTTGCCGGAGTGAACGTGAATACGGATGCGATCAAGGAAACGATCCGATTGATCATCGACCGTGCGCCGGACTACGAGTTCCGCACCACCGTTGCTCCCACGATGTCCGCGGATGAAATCGAGGAGACAACTCGGTTGATCAAAGGGGCAAAGCGCTATTTCCTTCAAACATTCGTCGTGCCGGAAGAAAAGGAGATCGTGGACCCGAGCTGGAGTGGTCGGGTAGCCTTGTCAAGGGAAGAACTGCATGCGGTATGGGAAAAGATCAAGGACCGGTTCCCAGAAGGCGGAGTGCGGTGATAGAATAGGGCGAGGGGTAAAGAATGACTTTCAAAATCGCGACGTATAACGCCAACTCGATCCGCAGTCGGATCCCGCTCGTGCAGGACTGGCTCGCCCGCAACCGACCGGACGTTCTATGCATCCAGGAGACCAAGGTTCAGGACCAGGATTTCCCGCGAGAAGCGTTTGCGGAGATCGGGTACAACGTCGTGTTCCGAGGCCAGCCAGCGCACGCCGGGGTGGCGATCGCCTCCCGGGAGGAACCGGAGGAGGTCTCATTCGGACTCGATTCAGAACCTCACGATGAAGCGCGGTTGATCCGGGCGACGATCCACGGAATCCCGATCGTCAATACCTACGTCCCCCAGGGAAGATCCGTCGACTCGGAGATGTTTGCCTACAAACTAGAGTGGCTCTCCCGGCTGCGTGACTACTTTGCGCGCAATTTCTCCCCGGATCACCCTCTCATCTGGTGCGGTGACCTAAACGTCGCGCCGGAGGAGATCGACGTCCACAACCCGAAACGGCTTAAGAACCATGTCGACTTTCATCCCGATGCCCGGGTAGCACTTGAGCGGATCAGAGAGTGGGGGTTTATCGACATCTTCCGCCGCCATCACCCGGACGAACCGGGGCAGTACACGTTCTGGGATTATCGGGTCCGCGGTGCGCTCGAACGCAACCTTGGTTGGCGGGTCGATCACATCTGGGCGACAAAGCCGCTTGCGGAAAGATCGACAGCAGCGTGGATCGACCGCGAGGCGCGCAAGGCAGAACGCCCATCCGACCACACGTTCCTCGTCGCCGAGTTCGAGCTCTAGCTAGCCCTCGACCGGTACCCAGGCCCGGGTCTCTACCGACCGGGCGACCGCCTCCAGTACCGCTTGAGCGCGTACTCCGTCGTAGAAGCTCGGTTCGGGGTTACGCCCTTCCGCGATCGCGGTGAGCAGCTCGTATACCGCGTGAACGAACGAGTGTTCGTACCCGAGGATGTGCCCCGGCGGCCACCATGCGTTGACATAGGGGTGCTCAGGTTCAGTGACGAGGATCCGCCGCAACCCGCGGGTCTCTTTGGGATCGTCGACGGAATACAACCACAGGACGTTCAGGTCCTCAGGGTTCCAATAGATACTTCCCTTGGTGCCGTTTACCTCAATATGCATGAAGTTCTTCCGCCCGGTCGCCATCCGGGTTGTCTCAAACACGCCGCGCGCCCCGTTCTCAAATCGGGCGAGGAATGCCGCCGCATCATCGACTGTTACCCTTCCAATTCCCGACCCGTTGGGAAGTGGCCGTTTATCTACAAATGTGGCCATATCACCGACCACTTCGGTAATCTCACCGACGAGAAACCGGGCAAGGTCGGTAATGTGGACAGCCGTGTCCCCGAGTGCGCCCGAGCCGGCTTTTTCTTTGTCGAACCGCCAGGTGAACGGCACGCGCGGATCGAGCCCCCAGTCCTGGAGGTAGAGGGCGTGGAACTGCCGGACCTCTCCGATCGCACCGCCGTCGATCAGCTTTTTGGCGAGCCGAATTGCGGGGAAGAACCGGTTGTTGAAGCAGACCATGTGCGGGATTTTGGACTCCTCGACCGCGGCGAGCATTCGCTTTGCTTCCGCGAGGTCGCGTCCGAGCGGCTTCTCGCAGAAGATCGCCTTGCCCGCCTGCGCCGCCGCAATCGTGATCTCAGCGTGGAGGTCATTCGTGGCACAGATATCGATTAAATCGATATCATCGCGGGTGATAGCATCGCGCCAGTTAATGGAGAATTCCTCCCATCCGAACCGAGATGCGAAATCCCGCAGTCCCTCTTCGTTCCGCCCGCAGACAAGCTGCAGCCGTGGGATAAGTGGAGGATCGAAGAACGCCCGCACCTGGCGATACGCATTGGTGTGCGCTCGTCCCATGAACCGCTGACCAATAAGCGCAATGTTGATCCCGTTACTCACTTCTCCCCCTTGGGAACATGTCCCCACCGAGCAATTGAGTCGATTATCCCGGTGATGTACAACGGTCGATACTTGCCCCAATGATACCACGCGGATTTGAGTTTTAACACCAAGCTTTGAAGATAGTCAATAGTAGTAGTATCGTCGTCATCCCAAATTCCAACGAGAAGTAACGAATCTTCCCGGTGGATGAGGTCATTCCATCCGTCGATCCGTGGTGTGATGAGCCTCGTGTGGACGATCTTCCAGAACTGATCAATGTCGTCCATCGTACCAGTGCCCGCTTTCAACCGGCAGACAAGATCCCACGCTTGCTGTGGCAGAACCGGCTTGAGCAACAAGGCACACGTGTACAACCGCTCCAGCCGCGCCTCGTACAGGGCTTGATCACCTGTGGATATGGATACCGTATCCAGCCATTTGCGCCATCCTGGCACGAGAGCTGTTGCTTGCGCTTTCCAATCGGCAGCAAGTTGTGGCAACATGCGCCAGAATCCTGCCTGCCCGTTCTGAGTCACGATATAGGCAATCAAACTTGTTCCCACGTCATAAACAAGGGAGGGTGGAACATTATCCAACCCACCGTACTGGGTCCATATAGCGGCTACTTTCTTCCACTGCTGGTCGGGATTGTTGCTTAAAGCATGTCGAGTATAGTCAGCAAACCCTTCTTGCACCAGCTTGGGGAACGAATCCACATCTATACCGCGTTTCTGGCACCACATGGTAAACAACCAGTGTCCAAGTTCATGCCGTAATATATCCTGCCAATGAGGCTCCCGGGCAATCGAGATAAGATCGTACGCTCGACGTCTATATGTCAAAATAAATCCTGGAGGATAGTCCCACACCATGGAGGTAAGGGTTATATCGGGTGAAGTTTTCCCGTTGGGATTAGGTGGGTAATCAAATTGACCAGCAAAGACGAAATTATCCCAGCTAACATGCATCAGCTCCGAATTGGGAAAGAATGCAATAATTAACGGAAGAACTGAACGCCCGTTCCAACTGGGCTGCAGCATGCGATAATTGGCTGTGCCCGGCATAGGGGGAGATGCTGAGCTCGTTTGCACAGCGCTTGCCCAACTTGGTCCGGGAACCGGTATAGGCATCTTCCAAAACGTGAATACTTCACTCGTCGCCGTGATAAACTCGTTGGTTATTGCCGCAGCATCATCCGGTTTTCCTCCAACCCATATGACAACCCCGTACGGCCATGCAGTCGTCACCTCAGCGTATTGAGCCACTGCGGGCATGGCGATAACAAGCACCCATGCTCCCAGGAGTATCGGAAGCACTCGTTTAATCACGATCATCCTCCTCCAGGCTTATCATCACCGGTTCCCTAGCTTGAACAAGGTTATTATAATCAGCGAATACAAGTATGAAAGACTTGCGTTCCGAGGTAACTTGTCGTTATATGAGATCGATGAAAAAAGCGATGGAAGAATCACTTTTCTCAGGTGATAGATCTGTACCCTTGGCTGAGCGACTCCGTCCACGCGACCTTAGTGAAGTGATCGGGCAGAAGGAGATCCTCGGTGAGCACAGGGCATTGCGAACCCTGATCGAGCGGGGGAACTACCGTGCCCTCCTCTTTTGGGGACCACCTGGTACGGGAAAGACAACTGTAGGACGGATCATCGCTGCTCGCTCCGGTGCGCGGTTTGTCCATCTGTCCGCTGCTCTATCCGGAGTGAAGGAAGTACGGGCCGCCCTTGATGAATCGCGCCGCCGGTTCGAGCTCGAGGGCCAGCGTGATCTCCTCTTCCTTGACGAAGTCCATCGCTTTAACCGCGCCCAGCAGGATGTCCTCCTCTCCTATCTCGAGGAGGGAAGCGTCCTATTCATCGGGGCGACGACCGAGAACCCATCGTTCTCCTTAACGCCTGCTCTCCTCTCCCGTTGTCAACTCTTTTTGTTCAAACCCCTTTCTGCGGAGGAACTGCAGCTAATCATCCGCCGGGCCCTCTCCGCCCCGGAAGGGCTTGCCGGAAGGTACACCCTCACTCCGCAGGCGGCGGAGATGCTCATCTCGTTTTCCGACGGAGACGCGCGCCGCGTCCTCACTTCACTTGAGACTGCAGCTGCGATCACCAAAGGCAGAGAGATCGGGGTGAAGGAGATCGAACAAGCCCTACAGCGGAAAGCACTCCGTTACGATCGTGCCGGAGAGGAGCACTATAACCTGATCTCGGCGTTTCACAAATCGATACGCAATTCAGATCCCGACGCAGCTCTGTACTGGCTCGCCCGGATGCTCGAGGGCGGAGAAGACCCACGCTTCATCGCACGGCGGCTGATCAGAATCGCCTCTGAGGATATCGGCCTTGCTGACCCCCGCGGGCTTGAAATCGCGGTTGCCGCTTCTGAAACTGTAGACCGCGTTGGGATGCCAGAGTGTGATCTCGCCCTCGCCCAGGCGGCAGTATACTTAGCCTGTGCCCCAAAGAGTAACGCGCTCTACGTGGGCTTGAACGCGGCGAAACGCGACGTTGCGGAGCGACCGAACGAACCGGTCCCGCTTCATTTACGGAACGCACCGACGCGGCTGATGAAAGGAATCGGCTATGGAAATGGGTACAAATATGCCCACGACTATCCTCATGGGATCGCCCCGATGGAGTGTCTTCCTCCCGGGCTCAAAGGGAAGTGCTACTACCGACCGAGTAAACGCGGAGCGGAACGGAATATTGCCGATCGGTTGGAAGAGATTAAACGGATTAAAGGAGAGAAATGATGACCGAAGAATATGAAATCGAACTGATCGATTACCTACGCGTGATGTGGCGATGGAAGTGGTTGATCATAGCTGTCCTTGTGGTATCCGTCGTCGTTTCCGCGGTTATAAGCTTCACCCAACCCGACCGCTACGTCGGGACCGTCACTTACAGAGTCGAAGAGTTCGGAACCGAGCTGGGCATTCCGACACCAAACCCTCAGAGCATCGCTTCCTTGCTTGAGAGTATCGAGCCGGGACACGGGCTTTCTATGAAAGTGGAAGTGAAGGCTGATGACCTATCTTCTCAAGCAGAATATAATGTAACGTTAACCCTCACCGGTCATATGGAACCTAAATCCCTAAAAGAACTCCTCTCTGATCTAACACCGCTAGTGCAAAACAAAATCGGTGCAGACATCAAGAGAAGGATAAACCAAGCGCTCGTTCTTGCAGATCAAAAAAAGGCACAGCTATCCAAGGCAAAAGAAATCCTTAATTCCCAAATAGAAGCTTCCACTTCAACAGACCTGACCGCAGCCCTTGCTGACCGCATCGGCGACCTGGCGCTCCAGCTTGCACAATTGGATGCACAAATAGAAACACTACGAGATACAAGCCTAAATGACTTCTTCAGTCTGGAAACATTAGAAGGGCCCACTGTTTCCTTTGCTGGACCACACCGTAAGCTCAACATAGCCGTCGCCGCGGTCCTCGGAGGGCTCGTTGGAGTATTGCTCGCTTTCTTCTTGAATTACGTTTTTTCGTACCGCCAAAGAGAGGAATGAACTACCGTTTGTTCTTCCTCTCTTCGCGGTCCAAGTACTGGAGGATCGCTTCGACAACTAGGTAGTTAATCGAACGTTCTTTCTGTTTGGAAAGCTTCGTCAAGCGTTCGATGGGTCTTTTATCCATCTTGCTTTTGGGAATGTAGATTGATAAGGTATTAACCCTGTTGACCATAGTATTCACCTCCTTCCACATTTATCTACTATACTACAATAAGCAGCGTTAGACAAGAGGAAAGAGGGGAAATTATGAGAAAACGAATACATGGAACGGTGTCAGGAAGGGTACAAGGAGTATTCTTCCGCGCTACGACCCGCGACCGCGCCCGTGCTCTCGGACTGTCTGGCTGGGTGAGAAACCTCCCTGACGGAAGGGTAGAGTTCGTCGCCGAAGGGGAGGAAGAGGACCTGCGCGAGTTGATTTCGTTCCTCCATGTGGGACCGCCTGGAGCACGTGTCGACTCGCTCGAAGTGGAATGGTCCGACCCTCAGGGAGAAGAGGGGTTCCACATCAGGGGTTAGCCGATCTTCTTCTGGTAAACATAGCGCTTTATATCGAGTTTGACGCTCTTCTCGAACGGTTCATCCACCAGGCTCACGAGATCTTTGTACTTGATTCGCTTAAACACAGCGAGGTTCTCACTCTTTTTCCTGATTCGCTCCCAAATGAGATCAAGAGCCTTATCCGGGTCTGTGATTCCCTGTTCTCTGAGCACGTTCCAATTCGGGTAGACCTTTGCCGCCACCGCTGGTGCTCCCTGGCGTTCGTCTTCGTATACCATGATCTCTTCGATCTCTGGAATGGTGAGAAGTTCCCACTCAATCTCCTCAGGATACACGTTCTTTCCGGTCTCGAGAACGATCACATTCTTAGCTCGCCCGGAGATGATCACCCGATCGCCTTCCATCCGGCCAAGATCCCCAGTATGGAACCATCCATCCGGATCGATTACCTCCGCTGTCGCCTCCGGGTTTTTGTAGTACCCCTTCATTATGTTAGGCCCACGGGCGATGATCTCTCCGACTCCCGATTCGTCCGGGTTGTAAATACGCACTTCCACCCCGGGAAACGGTACCATCCCCGGAGCAGTGGCGAACTTATCACTCATCGTTAATACAGGAGAGGTCTCAGTAAGTCCGTATCCTTCCATGATTCCGATTCCCATTTTCCTGAATCCCTGCGCCACTTCTGGACTAAGCGGAGCTCCGCCGGAGGTGAAAAAGCGGAAGTTCTTACCGAACAGCTTTCGCTTAACCAAGCTCCCCATAAGCGTGGGAGAAAGCCGGTAAAGAGCTCGCTTCACCGGGCTCTGATTGATCGAATCCATGATCCGCGCGTACAGAACATGGTACAGTTTAGGCACTCCAAGGATGATAGTAGGATGCGCTTTTTTCATTACTAACGCGAGGTTACGATCGACAGGAGCGTAGGTTGTCGTTGCGCCGGCGATGATCGGAGTGATCAGTGTGATAGTCAAACCGTATATGTGATACCAAGGGACGATAGTAAGGAAATCGTCCCGCTCGGACAGATCCACCACCTTAAGAGCGGTGAGGGCGTTGGAGGTTATGTTCCGGTGGAGCAGCATTGCCCCCTTAGCGTTTCCGGTTGTGCCCGAGGTGTACATAAGGATCGCCATATCATCAGGGGAGACCTCCTCGGCCGGCGTCGGTTTCCTCCCGAGGAGAAGCGCATCAAGGAACAAGGCTTCCTTATCCTGTGGCCTATCCATTGACACGATGAATAATCCCGGCAGAGAGCTCTTTTTTATCTCATTCATCTCGGCGAGCTTAAACCCCGAGATTACAGCTCCTTTCACCTCCGCTTCGGTGAGAATGCGTTCGATCTCTCCCCGCTGCAGATCGGGATCAAGGGGCAGTACGGTTGCCCCTGTCTTCAGGATTGCGAAGAAAGCGGTCACCCATGCTGCTCGCGGCTTGGAGATCAAAGCGACCTTATCCCCTTTCTGCACTCCGAGTTCCCTGAGTGCAGTGGCAAATCGTCCAACCATTTCGCCTAAACGGGAGTAAGAGATCTCATTGAGCACCAGACTGATCCCGCCACCGCGTTTCCTTTCCTTAGGAATCGGCATACGAAGAGCTATCCGATCGCTGTGCTCGCGCACTGCGTTATCGAAAAGTTCATTTATCGTCGGATACACCGTTTCCTCCTTTGTACAGATGGCGTTTGATATCCATGGTGCTCGTCTTTGGAAATGGTGCATCGACGAGGATTACATCGCTCTTCCTGCGAATTCGCTTGTGTGGGGCGAGGCGATGTTGACGGCGTTTGATCTCTTCCCAAATCGCCTCATGAGCGTCTTCCCAGCGGCCATCCGCCAGGAGGCGTTCTTTATTTGGATAGATCATCGCTTTCACCACTTCGTGCCCCTGCTCTACCTCTCCGCGTACGAGCACCTCCTCCACGTACGGGATCCGCGAAAGCTCCCACTCGATTTCCTCAGGATACACATTCTTACCACTCTCGAGGACGATTACGTTCTTAGCCCGCCCTTTCAGGAATATTTCTCCGTCCGGATCGATAAACGCCAGATCTCCGGTGTGAAACCAGCCTTCGGGGTCGATTGCCTCCTTGGTAGCTGCTTCGTTCTTGTAGTATCCCTGCATCACGGTCGGACCACGCACGAGAAGTTCTCCTACTCCATCCGGACGGGTGTTTATAAGCTTTACCTCGATCTTCGGCAGCGGCCGACCGACTGATCCACCCTTCGGAGAAAACGGATCGCAGAACGAAACAACCGGTGATGTCTCAGTAAGCCCATATCCCTCGAGGAGACCTATCCCAAGGCGGCGGAACCCCTTGCTCACTTTGGGATCAAGAGGAGCTGAACCGGAGATGAAGAAGCGGAGCTTCCCCCCTGTAAGCGCTTGCTTCACTTTATTGCCCACCAATTTCGGGGCGACCCGCAACATGATCCTCCCTGCCAGGCTGCTGCGAACCTGAGACATAAGCTTCTCATACATCGCGTGATACAGCTTCGGCACTCCAGTGAACACGGTCACTCCGTATTTGCCTAGGAGCTTGCTGATCGAACGGTAATCATCTGTATATAGGGTGAATGATCCGGTATAAAGAGGGAGGAAAAGGGCGGTTGTGAGTCCGAGGATGTGATGCCAGGGAGCAATCGCCAAAAACACGTCTTGCTCGGTGATCGGCATCACTGCGATGCACGCTTCGATATCGGCGGTGATATTGCGGTGGCTCAGCATGACTCCTTTGGAGTTTCCGGTTGTACCGGAAGTGTAGGCAAGCACCGCGATATCCTCCTCCGTGATCTCCACTGACGGCGGCTCTCCATCGTGAAGCAGTGAGGAAAACGGTGTCCTGTTCTCTCCGTCGTCGAAATCGATCACCAGCGGGCCGTTCTTCGGTAAGCGAGTGAACAGCTTGCCAGGAGCGAATACGGCTTTCACCCCTGCTTCCTCGATTAATGCCTCGGCCTCGTTCTTGGCAAGCGTCGGATCGAGCGGGACTATCCACGCACCAAGTTTAAGGATCCCCAATGCGGCAGCCGCGAACCGGATGCGGGGACGGGACATTATCGCCACTCGATCCCCTTCCTCAATTCCTAATTTCGCCAGGCCAGCAGCAAGGCGAGTTGACAACCGGTCAAGTTCCTTGAAAGAAATCTTATCAGGTTCACCAGGATGCCCTTTCGTGTTTCCCACCGCAGGGCGGTCAGGAAACCGTTCGACCGTGCGGGAAAAATACTCCGGTATGGTGAGGTAACTCAATAATTATCTCCTTCGTCGTTAAATTCCATATTCAGTCATTATAGAAGGTCACTGGGAAAGGTCAAAATCGGAAATGGAGAACACTCCCTGAGCGCTTTCAAGAACCTGCTTCACCTTAAGTTTCGCTTGATCGAGCGATTCCTTTATCTGAGCGGCGAGCCCGACCCCCTGTTCGAATAGCTCGAGAGCTTCCTCAAGCGGAATCTCCTCATCCTCAAGACGCTTGGTGATCTCTTCGAGCTTTTTCAGCGCTTCCTCGATCTTCAATTTTCACCTCCTTTACCTGCGAAACAACTGTACCATCGCGCAGTATGGTCTCTATCTCATCTCCAGGCAAAAGCCGCGTTACACTCCGAAGCGCCGCCTTCTCGCCAAGACGGCGGGTGATGGAGTAACCACGGGTAAGGGGGAATTTCGGATCAACCAGGCGCAGTTTTTCCCCAAGCATTTCCAACTTCCTGACGCGAGACAGATAAGCTTCTCGCACCTCGCGGAATATCTCGGATAACTGTGCATCCAAAGTCTGCTCGGCGGTCTCCAACCGGCGGGTGGGGATGCGATATATGTACGCTCGGAGAGAGCTATCAAGGAGGCGTTCTCCCCGTTCGATTCGAGTGCGAATATTCCTCACAGCGCGGGATAACAGAAAGTCAACGGATGAGATGATTTCCCCTTTGTCTGGGACAGCGAGCTCGGCTGCTGCCGACGGGGTAGGGGCACGCTGGTCGGCGACGAAATCGACTATTGTAAAGTCGATTTCGTGTCCGACGGCGGATATCACTGGGATCGCGCACGAGAATACCGCTCGCGCCACCCGTTCGTCGTTAAACGGAGCGAGGTCCTCGAGCGACCCTCCTCCTCGACCGATAATGAGAAGATCGAGCCGTTCCACCGTCTCGCTGAACACCTGCGCCCGTATAATCCCAGCTACGATCTCATCTGGAGCTTGAACTCCCTGCACTTGGCTCGGGAAAAGGTAGATGGCGGCGAGAGGCCAACGTCGGGAGGTTACCGAGATGATGTCTCGGATCGCCGCGCCGTTCGGTGACGTTACCACGCCAATCCGTTCCGGAAACCTAGGGATTGGCTTTTTGTGTGCAGGATCAAACAGGCCTTCGGCATCGAGCTTCCGCTTCAACCGCTCGAACGCCGCCTGGAGAGCCCCCAATCCAGCCGATTGGATGATCGAGACGACAAATTGGTACCTGCCGCGTGGTTCGTAGATCGTTAGTCTGCCGAAAGCGATTACCTGCATCCCATCCTCGAGCGGCGGGGCCGGGATTAAGTCAGCTCTACCGCGGAACCTGACGGCTGAAATCTCCGACGCCTCATCCTTGATCGTGAAGTAAAGGTGCCCAGCGGCGGAGCTCCGCAGGTTAGAGATCTCTCCTTGGAGCCAGATCGAGCCGATCCCTTCCTCCAGAAGCCTCTTTGCTTCCCGGTTAAGCTCTGAGACTTTGTATATCCTCTCTTCCATGTTCACCGTTTGAGTGTACCCGCCTTTGCCCGTAGAATTAAAGTCTTGCAAGCTGAAGCCCTTTCTGCTATAGTTTTGCGCATGCGCGAGGGTGGTACGGCCCGATTCCCCTCCGAGTTCCGGTTGAAGAAGAGAACCGACTTCAAACGGGTATACGAGGATGGGGCAAAACGGGTGGGGAAGTATTTTTCCATTTTTATCCTTCCCACCGAGAAAGAGGGGCGGATCGGGATTGTAGTCTCCCGCAGATTTGGGAAAGCGGTGGAACGCAATCGGATAAAGAGGCTTATACGTGAAGCTTATCGCCTAAATCGTGTAAAATTCGCGGGTATGGACCTAGTGGTCATCCCACGAGAGAGATGCAAGGGGAAAAGCGCAAAGGAGATCGAGCGCGCGCTTCTTACAGAGGTGAGAGAAGCGGCGCTGGAGGTGAAAGATGGAAAAAGAAGTCATATACCTGACGAAAAGCGGTTACGAGCTGATGCAGAAAGAGCTCGAACATGCGAAAAAGATCCTGTACGAAGAGATCCCGGAGAAACTGAAAGCGTCGAAGATCAGTGGCGGTGACCTGCGGGAGAACAAAGAATATATGTACCTGCAGAGCGAGCAGCAGTATTACGAGCGCGAGGTGCGACGTCTCACTTCGATCCTCGAGGCCGCACAGATAATCCCTGAGGAGGAGATCGCCGCAGACGAGATCGGGATCGGTTCCAGTTTCATCCTCCAAGATATGGAGATCATGGAGAGTGGAAACTTCACCCTGGTCAGTCCAGCCGAAGTGGATCTCGAAAACGGCAAGATCTCCATCGCCTCCCCGGTCGGCAAAGCACTCATTGGAAAGCATGAGGGGGATGAGATCAAGGTAGAACTCCCCTGGGGAACCACCCATTTCCGCGTCATCGCAATTAACAAAAACAAGTAGACATGGAAGACTCACTGTTCGAAGCACGGTTGGAGAAACTCTCCCGGTTACGTGCGCAAGGCATAGATCCTTATCCCCCGCGTGCCGAGCGCAAAGATTCGATTGGCTACTTGGTTTCCTGCTACTCTGAGCTTAATCCGGAAGAGCGCAGTGGGGACCGAGCATCGATCGCCGGACGAATTATTGCCATTCGCAGAATGGGAAAAGCGAGTTTTTTCGATTTGCGCGATGGAACCGGGAAGATTCAACTCCACGCCGCTGCCGACATCCTTGGGGAGGAGGAGTACAAGCTGCTGCGAAACTGTGATATCGGTGACTTTATTTCGGTAACGGGAGAGGTCTTCCGCACCAAGCGCGGGGAGCTAACTGTCGAGGTGGAGGGGTGGAAACTCCTTTCCAAGGCGCTTCGACCTCTGCCCGAGAAGTGGCACGGGTTGAAAGATGTTGAGCTGCGCTATCGCCATCGGGCGCTTGATCTGATCGCCAACGACGACGTACGCGAGAAGTTCGTGCATCGTTCGCGGATGATCGCAGCAATGCGTAGATTCCTCGACCGCCGTGGCTTCCTCGAGGTGGAGACCCCGATCATGCAGCCGATCGCCGGTGGGGCGACAGCACGACCGTTTGTCACCCACCACAACGCCCTCGACATCGACCTATACCTGCGCGTCGCTCCTGAGCTCTATCTGAAGCGACTCGTCATCGGGGGACTTGAGCGGGTGTACGAGCTCGGGAAGAACTTCCGCAATGAGGGAATATCCACCGAGCACAATCCGGAGTTTACTACCCTAGAGATCTATGAGGCCTACTCCGATTACGAGGGAATGATGACCCTGGCCGAGGAGCTGATCTCGGAGAGTGCGCGCGAGGTCCTTGGGGATACTGTGATCACCTATCAGGGAAAGACGATCGACTTGACGCCTCCGTGGCGGCGCGTTGGCCTCCTGGACGCGGTGGAGGAAGCAACCGGAATCGTGGTATCAGGCAAGCCAGCGAAAGAGATTGTCGCTCAAGCACGGGATAAAGGGATCGCCCTTCCAGAAGAAGAGCTATCCAGGGGAAAACTGATCGAAAAGTTGTTTGAGGACTTCGTCGAGCCGACCCTGATCCAACCGACGATCGTCAAGGACTACCCGATCGAGATCTCCCCTCTCGCCAAGCGCAAGCCAGGAAGCGATGAGTTGGTCGAGCGATTCGAGCTGTTTATCGGTGGAATGGAGGTAGCAAACGCGTTCACCGAACTGAACGACCCACTGGACCAGCGCGCCCGGTTCGAGGCACAGGAACAGCTACGGGAAAGCGGGGACGAAGAGGCGCAACGGATCGACGAAGACTTCCTCTTCGCCCTAGAACACGGAATGCCTCCCACCGGAGGCATCGGGTTCGGAATTGATAGACTGGCAATGCTGTTCACTGATTCTCCGTCCATACGCGAAGTGATCCTCTTCCCCACCCTTAAAGGGAAGAAGGAGGACAAGAAATGAACCCAGTATTAAGTCGGGTAGCTCGGCGCACCGATTTGCTAATTGAAGCGCTATTCCGTTGGGACCGGGAGACGCTGCAAGCGATCAGCGAACATCCGTGGTTGAAGAAACTATCCCTGTTCTTCCTTGTTGCCACTTATCTCGGGGACGGTTACCTGTGGGGCGGACTCGCCCTTGGATTGATCCTGTTCGGTCGACCAATCGACCGCATTTACATCTTGATCGGGCTCGCCGTATCAGTCGTCAACATTGCGGTATTCCGCATGTTTAAACTCGTATTCGCCCGCGAACGGCCGGTGCTGGTGATCAATTCGCTGCGTTCGCGGATGATCGATTCCTATTCCTTCCCGTCCGGACATTCCACCGTATCGTTCGGGCTGGCGTGGGTGATTACTTCATTTTACCCCCACCTGCCGATTCAATTGGCGGCTTATTTCGTTGCGATAACGATCGGCATCTCCCGCATCTATTTGAAAGAACACTATCCCCTCGATGTCATCGGAGGAGCGGTACTCGGATCGTTCGTAGCCGCATACCTTGTTCCTGTCTTCTCCAAGCTGTTCCTTTGAACTTTTCCCCCAACTTCCAGTAAAATGTAATGCGGTGCGTTGTGCCGACGCACGCGCAAGGGGGAACAATGAATCGATTCATTTCCAAACGTGCCGCTGGCACGAAACGCTCGGCTATTCGGGAACTCCTAAAACTCACGGAAAAACCGGAAATTATCTCGTTCGCAGGTGGACTCCCCGACCCAGAGACGTTTCCACGTGAGGAATTGGCACAGATCGCCGCGGATGAACTCCGCAATCACTATGAAAACGTACTTCAGTACGGGGCGAGCGAGGGGAGTCTCACTCTACGCAAGGCAGTATCGGCGTGGTTTGCCACGCATGGCCTGAAGGTCAGTGTGGACGAGATGCTCGTTACCACTGCTTCCCAACAAGGACTAGATCTGATTGGGAAGGCATTCATCGACCCGGGGGATGTAGTACTCTGCGGACTTCCCACCTACCTCGGAGCGATCCAAGCGTTCCGCCTGTTTCAGGCTGACCTCATCGGAGTCCCGTTGGAAAACGACGGGATGGATCTGGACGCGCTGGAAGAGAAAATAAAACAAGCAAAAGCTAACGGGAAAAGGGTTAAAGGCGTTTACGTGATTCCTGATTTCCAGAACCCAACTGGAATCACAATGTCGCTGGAAAAACGGATCCGTCTCTTTGACATTGCTCGTCGTGAGGATCTCCTTATCTTCGAGGACGATCCTTACGGCCAATTACGCTTTGCCGGGGAGCAAATCCCATCGATCAAAAGCATGGATGAAGACGGTAGGGTGATCCTCCTGTTCACGCTGTCGAAGGTCCTGTCAGCTGGGCTGCGGCTGGCGATCCTTGTAGCCGATACCCGGTTTATGGACGTCTTCGTACGGATGAAGCAAGCATCGGATCTTTGTACTTCCAAGCTCACCCAACACTTGGCGGCTCGCTTTTTCCTCGACTACGACATGGACGCGCATCTCGACTTACTGCGCCGTCGCTACCGAACCAAGCGCGATGCAATGCTCGCCGCTTTGTCCCGTCACATGCCGGAAGACGAAGGGATCGTCTGGACTCGCCCCGATGGAGGTTTGTTCCTGTGGGTTCAGCTCCCGGAGGAGATAGATACGGAAGAGATGTTCCCGCGCGCGCTTGAAAAGAAAGTCGCCTACGTAATCGGAAACGCTTTCTACGTCGATGGAAGCGGAAGTAATGCTATGAGACTTTGCTACTCTGTGGTGAGTGAGGAAAAGATCGAAGAGGGAATAAAGCGCCTCTCTGAAGTGGTGCGTGAGGAACTGGCACGCAACCGGATCAAAGGGCCTGTAGGATGATATGAAAGTCCGTCCAATAGTCGTCATCATGTTGCCGCTGGTCCTTGGACTAGTGGCTTTTTCCTGTGTCGCAGAGCAACAGATACTGCTTCTGCACGGTTGGCACGGAAGTGGGAGCAACTGGGATGAGGTCAAACAGGTATTGACCGATCCTCCATATCTGTTTAACCCGCACGACATCTTCGCTCCCACTCTGCCTGATACCGTCTCCCTCACCACATGGGCAGAGAATATTGCCTCCTACATTGAATCTATGCCCGTTGGAGAAGAGCTCACAGTCGTTGCTCATAGCTTCGCCGGGCCAGCAACCCTGCTTCTCCTCATTGCGGCTCAACATATGGAACAGGGCGATTATTCCACGTGGCTAGCTACTCTGATAAAGTCTGCTCCTGAGCTCTCCCGAATAGCGACAGAACTCTCCTCTGTGGCGGACAAAGGCGTCTGGATAAAAGCAGCAAAGCGGGTTAGTAAATTATTCCTGTACCATCCGGCTCTCGGCGGGGGCTGTTTTGCGTGTGATGCCTGCGGCGGGATTCCGCTTCCGCTTGTGTGTGACGCCGCAGTACAAGACATGTGCGCTCTCTCCAGCGGAAAGGACATCCTGTTCTCCCAGGATGAGATCGCCCACCTTCCCGTACAGATTGTCGACATCTACGCGAGTAAACTCGGATGTGCGGGAAACTGTCTCGGAGCGAAGGATACCGATGGGTTCGTCCCCGAGACAGCCCAGCGGCTTTTTTTCACCACCCCTAACTATCATGAAATACCAGGTAAAAAACACTGCCACGTCGATTTTATGATAGATCACGCGGCAGCTGCTGATATGTGCGCGATTATTTTTCCTGTTCCAGCACCTCAGGGATCCGAGATATAAAACTGCGCATCAATCGCACCGTGTTCTCGAAATCGTTCAGCCGCATTGTGGAGGTCGGTGAGTGAATGAACCGACACGGCACGGAGACAACACCGGAAAGGATGCCAGCCCGTGTTACATGGATTGCACCAGCGTCAGTTCCTCCATAAGTGGGAAGCTTGTACTGATATGGGATGGCCTCATCATCGGCCACTTGCTCTAACGCAGTTATCAGCTTCCGCGAGACGATAATCGATCGATCAGCCACCGTGATCGCCGGACCGCGACCGAGGCGCACCGGCTGGCTTTCCTCCGGTACCCCTGGCATATCCGCTCCAATCGTACCCTCGAGCGCGATTGCCAGGTCGGGATCGATCTGGTACGCGGCGGTGCGTGCCCCTCGCAATCCCACTTCCTCCCCGATAACAAATGCAAAGACAACATCTACATCGAGTTCTTCGTCAACCAAACGGCGAGCGGTCTCCACCATTACCGCACATCCGGCCCGGTCATCGAACGCCTTTCCGGTAACGTATCCGGAGTGAAGCTCCATGAACGGGTAGTGAATCGTGAGCGGATCGCCGATCCTGATCCCCATTTCGACGACCTCTTCTCGCGATGCGGCTCCGACGTCGATGAACATCTTATCGAGAGGAATCGGCTTCTTGCGCTCTTCCTCCGTCAGGATGTGCGGTGGGGCGGAGCCGATCACCCCGTAGCGCTTCTCACCGGACCGGGTCATTATTTCCACTCTATGACCAGGAATCACTCGTGGATCCCATCCTCCGATCGGGGAAAACCGCAAATAACCCTTCTCATCGATCCATTTCACCATGAACCCAACCTCATCCATGTGAGCATCGAGCATCACGGTGAAGTTTCCCTTGCCCTTACGGACGGCGAACAGGTTACCCAGGGTATCATCCCACATCGAATCGACGTACGGTGATACAAGCGTTTTGATCTCATCCCGGACTTCATCCTCAAATCCGGAGACACCGAACGCGTCGGAGAGCCGCCTGAGAGAACTGATCCATTCCATATCTGCCTCCTTAGGGGTAGGAGAGTATACCCAATTTACGCGTTGACTGAAATACCCCTGCTGGTAAAATTAAATGTCCCATCTAATCGCAAAAAACGGACTCTTCAGGGAGGAGATATGTACGATTTAGTGATAATCGGAGGCGGCCCCGCTGCGCTGACTGCGGCGATCTACGCCGCCCGCAAGATGCTGAATACAGTGTTGGTTACGAAAGATCAAGGAGGGCAGCTTCTGCTGACACGGGAAATCGAAAACTGGCCGGGAACGCTCTCCATCGGGGGGTACGATCTCGTGCAAGCGTTTGTCAAGCACGTGGAGCGCTATTCCGTGGAGCAGCGTGTCGGACGTCCGGTGACCGCGGTGCGGTCGGACGGAGAGCACTTCGTCGTGGAAATAGAAGGCGGGGAAACACTTTCGTCCAAGGCGGTACTCATCGCCACTGGAGGGCGCAGCCGGCCGCTCAACGTACCGGGAGAGAAAGAGTTTACCGGACGCGGGGTCTCCTATTGCGCTACCTGTGACGCTCCTCTCTTTTCCGGGAAGCCAGTCGCGGTGATCGGGGGAGGGAACTCCGCGTTTGAGGCGGTTATTGACCTTCTACCGATCGCCACTGAGATACATGTGGTGGACGTCGCCGATCACTGGTTCGCCGATCCGATCCTGCAAGGACAGGTTCTCGGCGTGGACAAGGTCCATACATACCAACAGCACAGAGTGGTTGAGGTCAAAGGAGATCAATTCGTAAATGCACTGGTGATCGAAGACATGACCTCCGGAGAGAAGAAGGAACTACGGGTAGACGGTGTATTCATCGAGATCGGCCTGATCCCAAATTCCGATTTCCTTAAAGGGTTCATCGAGATCAACAACCGGGGGGAAATCGTGGTCGACGAGGATATGCGTACCTCGGTCCCCGGGGTGTTCGCCGCCGGCGACGTGATCAACCGGACCGACAAGCAAGTCGTGATCTCCGCTGGTCAGGGGGCGAAGGCAGCCCTGTCCGCCTACCGTTACCTCGTGGAGGGAGGGAAGCTGGAGGCGCGTGATGCGGTTTCGCCAACTCCGAAGAAGGAGGAAAAGAAACCCGAGTCCTCCCTGTTCATTCCGCCACGGAACAACTGAGTTATTCCCATTAGACTCCTTTAAGCCCGGTCTGTGTAACAGGCCGGGCACTTTTTACCCCAGGAACTTGGCGGTGAACAACGCAAATATCCCTACTCCCCAGCAGTAATATGCGAAATATCCCAGCCGTCCCCTCTGCAGCAGGCGCAGCAACCAGCGCAGAGCGATGATTCCCGTTATCAGTGCGAATAGTCCTCCCACCAAGTAGGGGCCGAACAGAGATGAACTGATCTGCTCCCGATGGATTTTCAGGACTTCGATGAGCATCGCCCCAAGGATCGCTGGGATGGCGAGAAGGAAGGAGAACTCAGCCGCCAGCTCCTGCCGCAACCCGAGAAGGAGCCCGGCTCCAATGGTGAACCCACTCCGGGAAATCCCGGGGAAGATGGCAAGTCCCTGCATCGTTCCGATGATAAACGCATCCCAGATGCGCATTTTACTTAGACTGCGGTTGTTTACAGCATGCCGGCCAGCGAAAAACAGGAGCACCCCGGTGATCAAAAGGCTTATTCCAACGGCCAGTGCAGAAGTAAACGCCCGCTCAATCTGCTGTTGCAGGAGCAGCCCAATGACGGCGGTAGGAATGGTCCCGATCAACAGCAACCACCACAGGCGTATCCCATCGGCTCTCTCTCGATCCGTCAGCTTGATCGGAACAACATAGCTTAACGGTACACGCAGCAATTGGACCACGCGGGACCGGAAGATCCATAGGACCGCAAGTAGGGTAGCAAAATGCACCGTTGCGTCGAGTAACAGCAGCTTTTCTGCACCCAGCTGCGGCTGGCGCCAAAACACCTGAAGCAGGACGAGATGTCCGGAGCTGCTGATCGGGAGAAATTCCGTCACTCCTTGTACGATTCCCAATACGATAACAAACAACCACATGCCCGCTAGCATAGCTCCACCTAGGCCAGCGTGCAACCCATGGTTGCGCTTGTCACTCGGTCCGGGCTATGCTGCACAATATCGCATGGTCAGACGCGAGAAAGAGGGAAAATGCAACATATTATTTCAGTTATCATTGAAACCGTGGATAAAATGGGTTATCTCGGCATCGTCGCCGCGATGTTCCTGGAAAGCTCGTTCTTCCCGTTCCCGAGCGAGCTCGTGCTGCCGCCGGCTGGGTACCTCGCAAGCCAAGGGAAGATGGAACTGTGGGCCGTCGTCCTTCTCGGAATCCTGGGCTCGATCCTCGGAGCACTGTTCAATTACTGGATCTCGCTTGCGCTCGGCCGACCGCTGATCCTGCGGCTGGGCCGGTACTTCGGCCTCACTGAACACGCCTACGCCCGGGCGGAATCGTTCTTCCGCCGCCATGGCGAGATATCGACGTTTGTCGGGCGGCTCATCCCCGGTCTTCGCCAGTACATCTCACTCCCTGCTGGACTGGCGCGCATGTCGATCTCCCGGTTCGTTCTATTCACCGGGCTCGGGGCTGGGATCTGGACGAGCGTCCTCGCCCTCATCGGCTATCTCATCGGGAATAACCAGGCTCTTGTAACTAAATCGCTCCACCGGGTCACCCTCTATATGGGGATCAGTGTTGTCGTGTTGGTCACCGGTTACCTTATTTGGTATAAAAGACGAAAAGAGCCGTCAGTAGATTATGAGAACGATGGTGACAACAACGGAGGGAATAAAATGCTGGATCAGAAACAGCAGGACGGCGATGACGCGCAAAAGGCGAGCGTAGAAGAACTGTTCGCCAAGTTGTCCAGCAGCCCGCAGGGACTGAGCTCGGCCGAAGCGCAAAAACGGCTCGCTCAGTACGGACCAAATGATATCGAGGAGAAGAAGCAGAGTTGGGTCCTCAAATTTCTCAGCTACTTCTGGGGACCAATCCCTTGGATGATCGAAATCGCGGCCGGTCTGTCCGCAATTCTCGGACACTGGGACGAGCTCTACATCATCATTTTCCTGCTTGTGTTCAACGCGGTGATCGGTTTCTGGCAGGAGTTCAAAGCGTCGAGTGCTTTGGATGCCTTGAAGGGGGCATTGGCACTCAAGGCACGGGTACTCCGGGACGGTAAATGGCAAGAGATCCCAGCTAAGGAACTCGTCCCCGGCGATTACATCCGGATCGTCCAAGGTGACATCATCCCAGCCGACGTGAAGCTGGTCGAGGGGAAGTATTTGACGGTAGACGAATCAGCGCTTACTGGGGAATCCCTGCCGGTAACCAAGCAACCCGGTGACGTGACCTATTCAAGCTCCATCGCCCGTCAAGGAGAGATGAATGCCCTCGTGATCGGGACCGGAATGCACACCAAGTTCGGACGCACCGCCCAATTGGTGCAGAAGGCCGGTGCGGTCTCTCACCTTCAGCGCGCCGTGCTTCACATTGCCGATTACCTCATCTACATTAGCTTGGGGTTGGCGACCCTGCTCGTCATCGTCCAGTTATTCCGAGGCGATCAGCTGCTCACCATATTCCAGTTCGTGTTGATCCTGGTTGTGGCTTCCATCCCGGTGGCCATGCCCGCGGTTATCTCGGTGACGATGGCATTAGGGGCACTGGCTCTGTCGCGAGAAAAGGCGATCGTCTCGCGCCTTCAAGCGATCGAGGAGATGGCTGGCGTCGACGTGTTGTGCAGCGACGAGACGGTAACCCTGACCCAAAACAAGCTCACGATGGGGCATGGTCGAGCTCTCCTTGGACTGCCCGATGGCGAGCAGATCCTGGCGTTGGCCAAAGAGATCGAGACCAAGGGCCTCTCTGTCCGTGAGGTCGAGCGGCTTGTGCGTTCTCTCAGCGAGGAGCCCGCTCAAGCGAAGGCGCCCGCTCCCAAAGTCGTCGAGCCTGTGCTCGTGCCGTGGGCCAAGTCGATGGA
>CAZZJU010000004.1:0-31391 GCA_964654805.1 uncultured Thermotogae bacterium
AATCCGGGCGGAAATGGACCAGAGCGTGCGGATCATCCGCCAGGTGCTCGACAAGCTGCCGGATGGCCCAGCGTGGAACCGGACCCCGAACCCATTCAAGTGGAACATCCCGCCTGGCGAGGCGTACGTGCGGGTTGAGTCGGGACGGGGGGAGCTCGGCGGATACGCGGTCACCGACGGGTCGAACCGGATCCGGCGCATGAACTACCGCGGCCCGTCGCTTCCGCACGGGTTGGTCGTCCTCCCGCTGATCCTCGTCGGGATGACCGTCCCGGATATCGCGCACATGGTATCGAGCTTGAACATCTCCGTTCCGGAGATCGATCGATGAAGGAGGGGTGATGAGCAAGGGAAGCGTTCTCGGGCCGTTCGTATCGTTGAAATATTTGTTCGAAAAGCCGCGCACCGTCGCCTACCCGTATCGCCAGCGGGAAATCTCCCCCCGCTACCGCGGGTTTCATAAGAACGACCTGGAGAAGTGCATCGGGTGCGGCAACTGCGCCGACATCTGCCCGTGCGACGCGATCGAGATGGTGAAGCTTCCCGGGATCACCGCCGACCCGAAGAAGGGATCGACCGATGAGCGCCCACAGGTCAACTACGGCCGCTGCACGTACTGCGGATTGTGTGTAGATGTCTGCCCAACCGGGAGCTTGAGCCTGTCCCAGGACTTCATCCACAACGACGTCACCTCAGAAAGCTTCGTCGCCGTCCCCCGGGACGAGAAATCGGCCCCGGAGCTGTTCGTCGATGACCTGTCGGACTTCGAGGCGCGGATCGACCGACGGCGCAGGAGCGATGCCGGATACAAGTCCGAACTCGCGTTCACCTTCGCCCATCTCGATGGACATGCCGATGAGATGGAGGTCGTACCGCCGGAGGAGCGGGTGCAGTCGTTCGTGGAGATGGTGCGCGGGTTCACGCGTGAACAGGCCATCGCCGAGGCTTCCCGCTGCTTCGAGTGTCAGGTGTGCGAGGAGGCGTGCCCAGCGCACATGAACATCGCCGATTACATCCGCTCCATCTGGGCCGATGACCCCGCTGCTGCAGCGCGTCACATCTATAAGACGAACCCGCTTCCCGGGGTGTGTGGTCGGGTGTGCACCCACAACTGCGAGAAGGCATGCGCCCTGTCCCACCGCGGCGATCCGGTTTCCATTCGGTGGTTGAAACGCTATGCCATGGATCAGATCTCGTTGGATGAGTACAGCCGTATTTTGGGGACCGAGATCGTCAAACCGACCGGAAAGCGCGTGGCGATCGTCGGCGCCGGGCCGTCCGGTCTGTCCGCCGCCTATTACTTGGCATTGATGGGGTATGAGGTGACCGTGTTCGAGGAGAAGGAGAAACCGGGCGGGATGATGCGTTACGGGATCCCGGAGTACCGTCTGCCCTACGATGCCCTGGACAAGGACATCGCCTATGTCGAGTCCGTCGGGGTGGAGATCCGGTGCAACACCCGGGTGGGCGAGGACGTCACCCTTGAAGATCTCCACCGCGACTACGATGCGGTGCTCATCGGGATCGGGCTGCAGAGCGGGCGGAGCACGCGCATCCCGGGGACGGAGCACCGCAACGTGTTCCAGGCAATCACTCTGCTGCGCGAGATCACCCGGGGGAACAGGATCACCGTGACAGATAAGATCGTCGTTATCGGCGGCGGAAACGTGGCGATGGATATCTCCCGCAGCCTCGCCCGGCTGCAGATGAAAAAGTACGGCAAGGTGGATATCACCGTGACCTGCCTGGAGACGGAGGACATCATGCCCGCCGATCCCGAGGAGATCGCCGAGGCGCGTGAGGAGGGAATCGCGATTATCCCCGGCCGCTCCCCGGTCAAGATCGAAATCGCGGACGATGAAATCGTAGGAGTGCACACCGTCTGTTGCGTTTCCGTGTTCGACGAGCAACACCGATTCAATCCGCAGGTGGATGAAGCCGATAAGCTGTTCATCCCCGGCACGATGGTCGTCGAAGCGATCGGCCAGAGCGCGGACGACTCTCTGCTGCCCGATGAGCTGAAGCAGCAGCTCGAGTACGCCGGCCGGCGGGTCAAGGTGAATGAGTACTATCAGAGCAGTCTTCCGTGGCTGTTCTTCGCCGGCGACTTCGTGAAGGGGCCGGATGTAATCACCGGGATCGCCACCGGACATCAGGCGGCACGGGGGATCGACCTTTTCCTCAACGATTCCAGAAGTTAACCCCCTTGTAAATTCAATTCACACGTTTGCGCAATGGTTGTCGCTCCCTTATAATCCGACTGTAAAAGTAGCAGAAAGATAACGGCAGGGGCTTCTACTCAATGGGAGAAACCCAAAACGCGATAAGCAGGGGAACTGCGATCTCGCTTTAAAAGGGGGTTAGTGATGAAGACGGATGTACTGGTAATCGGGGGCAGCGCTGCCGGAATCGTGGCAGCAATGGTCGGGAAGTGCTGCTATCAGGATAAGGAATTTACGGTTCTGCGGAATCAGTCAACTGCTCTTGTACCATGCGGAATTCCTTATATTTTCGGATCGCTATCGGGTACAGATGAGGATGTGATATCGGACGGAATCTTCGACAAAGCAGGGATCAAACTCCTGGTTGATGAAGCAAAGGAACTCAATGTAGAGACGAAACTCTGTCGAACGGCTTCCGGTGAAGAGATTCAGTTTGATAGGCTTGTCCTCGCTACTGGATCCACTCCTTACGTGCCGGGGTGGCTTCCCGGGACTGATCTGACCAACGTGTTTACGATCCCTAAGGATAAGGTGGCGTTAGATCGAGTTTTAACACAGCTCGAGACATGCGAGAAGATTGTCACCATCGGAGGGGGATTTATCGGAGTGGAAGTATCGGATGAAATCCATAAGCGGGGGAAGTCAGTCACGATTGTTGAGCTTCTCCCGCACATACTTGGTGTTGCTTTCGATGCCGAAATTGCGTCTCACGCTGAGGAGATCCTCCAGAACCGCGGCGTTGTTCTTAAGACCGGGGTGGGAGTGAAAGCGATTCTCGGACAGGCGGGAAAAGTTACCGGAGTAGAGTTGCAGGATGGGCAACAGATAGAAGCTGATGCCGTAATTCTCGCCATGGGATATCGCCCTAATACTGCCCTTGCTGTTGCCGCTGGTCTGCCGGTGAATGAAATGGGATTCATCAAGGTAGATGAGTACATGCGCACTCAGAAACCGGATGTGTTCGCGGTAGGCGATTGTGCGGAAAAACGCGATTTTGTAACCCGAAAACCGAGCGCGGTCATGCTCGCCTCGACTGCCACTTCCGAAGCACGAGTTGCCGGTGCTAATCTGTATCAACTTTCAGTGGTGAAGACATTCAGTGGCACGATAGCCATTTTCTCCACAGCAATTGGTGATACTGCATTCGGTGCGGCAGGTTTGACTGAAACTGCAGCGCGGAAAGAAGGGTTCAACATTGTTACCGGAAGTTTTATCGGTATCGATAAACATCCCGGAACACTGTCCAACGCCCATAAGCAGATGGTAAAGCTGGTTGTGGCTCGCGATTCCGGAGTGATCCTCGGTGGAGAAGTGATGGGTGGACCCAGCACGGGAGAGCTGATCAATGTTATTGGGCTTGCTATTGAAAACAGGATGACAGTGAATTCGCTGTTCACCGCTCAGATTGGCACCCATCCCCTGCTGACGGCTCCGCCAACTGCCTATCCCCTGATCAAAGCAGCGGAAACTGTGCTCCATCAAATGAGGAAGTGAGGCGGAAATGAACCTGGAGGAAGTAGCACGCCTGTTGCAAGGCACGTTCCTCTGCGGAGAGGAGAAAAAGGATACGGTGATCGATCGAGCATATGCAGCCGATCTCCTCTCCGACGTCCTTGCACTCACAGAGGAGCGAACCACCCTGATTACCGGTACGATTAGTCCGCAAGTGGTAAAAGTTGCGGATATTCTAAATGTGGTGGCGATTATCTTCGTGCGTGGGAAACGACCCGCTCAAAATCTGATTGAGTACGCACAGTGCCTTAGCATACCCCTTGTATTCACCGAGAAGACGATGTTTGAGACCTGTGGGCTTCTTTATACGCATGGAGTGCAGCCCTGCAAGAATAGACCGGTATGTCGTCTCAAGTGACGGATAGGCTTACCTACCGTGTTGAGCATGGCGACGTGGAGCATGGTGGGAGTGTATCTTCTCTGGTAAAATCAGAGTTGAAGATTCAGGGTTTTTCGGAGAAGATCGCTCGGAGGGCAGGGATCGTCGTGTTCGAAGGAGAAATGAACTTGATCCTGTATGCTGACGATGGAGGAACAGTGCAGGTCGACGTCTCCCCACAAGCGATCGAGATCCTGATAGAAGATACCGGGCCGGGTATCGAAGATGTTGAGCGCGCGCTTACCCCGGGCTATTCCACTGCTCCGGAGTGGGCACTTGAACTTGGGTTCGGCGCGGGAATGGGGTTAGTTAATATGCGTAACCAGTGCGATCACTTTGAGATCCATTCGCGCCCCGGTGAGGGAACACGTATTCGCTGCGTGATTGAAAGGAAAGAAAATGCAACTGAATAAGCTCAAAGATGTGCTAGCGCTTGAGGCACTCACTCCCATTCCACCGGGTTGCTCTGTGGAAGGGGGATATTGCGGCGATCTGCTCTCTGATGTTCTGGCTTCGGCGAAGCCGAACGATCTGTGGATCACCATTCAGCGACATATAAACGTGGTTGCGGTTGCTAAGGTAGTCGGGATACCAGCGATTTTGATTTGCAAGGGAATACGTCCCGATGAAGAAGTACTAAAAAAGGCGGAGACGGAGGGACTTGCTATCCTTTCCACTCATGAAGCGGTGTTTGAGATAGCGGGGAAGGTGTATCGGTTGCTCTTTCCGGAGGGACGGTGAGGACGTTCATGGCTGATTTGCACATTCATTCGTGCCTTTCGCCATGTGGTAGCTTACGTATGTCTCCCCGAACGATTGTAGAGACAGCGATTGCTCGCGGATTGGATTTAATTGCTATCACCGACCATAACACCTGTGCCATGGCAGATACTGTAGCGCGTCTCGCCCGTAAAACGGGACTATCATTCCTTTACGGACTGGAAATCCAGACAAGAGAGGAAGTACATCTGCTTGCTTACTTCGATGATGCATCCACATGTACCGCATTTTCTGATGACATTTACTGTTATCTCCCTGACACACCGAATATTCCGGAATACTTTGGCGATCAGGTGATAGTAGATGAAAGCGAGGAAATAATTCGGATTGAACCGAGACTTTTGTTGAACTCCGTAGCTCTCACGTTAGAAGAGTTAGTGAAACGAATACGAGATCGCGGTGGAATCGCTGTACCGGCGCACGTCGACCGTGAGGGATTCGGGATCATTTACCAGCTTGGGTTTATCCCGCAGCAGCCCGATTTTTCCATCATTGAGCTCGATGGTGATGAGATTCCGCCTGGCTGTGCGGGATATGCTATCATACATTCTTCTGACGCCCACTACCCGGAAGATATCGGAACCCGGACGACTCTATTCACTATGGAAGAAGCCAGCGTTAGTGAGATTCTCCGCGCCGCGGCTGGAGAGGGAGGGCGGTCGATCGCATATGGAAGGAGAAAACGATGAACATAGTCCAGGTCCATAACCCAAAGTATAAGCAGCTCTCGAAGATAATCGATCGGTACCGGACGGCCGATGGACCGTTGATCGAAGTCTTGCATCGTGCCCAGGAGATCTTCGGCTATCTTCCGCCTGAGGTGGAACGATTTGTTGCTGAGGAGTTGGGCGTGCCTCTGTCCACAGTGCACGGTGTAGTGACGTTCTACCACGCTTTTCGCACCCACCCGCAAGGCAAGCACGTAATTAATGTGTGTTTAGGTACAGCCTGCCATGTAAAAGGAGCGGAGCGTGTCGTGCAAATTCTGCGTGAGGAACTCGGAGTGAATCTTGGTGAGACGACCAAAGACGGTTTGTTTACTGTCACTTCGGTGCGCTGTGTTGGAGCGTGCGGCCTGGCGCCGGTGATGATGATCGATGACGAAGTGTACGGGAAGCTCGATAGAAAAAGGATTAAAAGGATCCTCGCTGAGTATCAGAAATGATCGGTGAATTGGACATGCACATTCTCGACTTAGTGCAGAATGCGATCGCTGCGCAGGCGCGCAACATAGAAGTGACGATCCGCTGTTACGATGATCGGCTGATGCTGCAGGTAAGCGACGACGGAGTGGGAATGCCCACGGAAACGCTGGCAGCGGTAAACGATGGTTTTTATTCCAGTAAACCTTCACAGGCAGTCGGTCTCGGGCTACCCCTCCTTCGAGAGACAGCGGAACAATGCGACGGGGACTTCTCCATCGAAAGCGTACCAGGAAAGGGGACCACGGTCACCGCTACTTTTCGGCGGTCTCATATCGACCTTCCACCATTCGGCGACTTGAAAGCGACGATTCTCGACCTTCTCGTGATGTGTGAAGGGCGATGCATTAAAGTGGTCTATCAGTGCGATGGCAGAGACTTCGATATTTCGTCAGACCAAATCACGTCTCTCTTGGGAGGGGTGAGGATTAGCCATCCAGCGGTGATCAAGTTTCTGCAAGAGTATTTAACCGAACAGATAGGGGGAAACAGCGATGAAACTTGAAGAGCTACGGAAGATCAGAGAAAAGGTGGCTAAGGAACTGGCTTTGCGTGGAGGAGAAACACGGGTGAAGGTCATCGTTGGAATGGGAACAAGCGGCATTGCCGCTGGCGCGCGCGATGTACTCGCTGCATTCCTCGATGAGATAGGCAAGCGTGAGCTCGTTGATGTGATCGTCACGCAAAGCGGGGAGCGGGGGCTTGCTTCGTCAGAACCAGTGGTGGAAATCCACGAAGAGGGCAAGCCGACTGTGGTATACGGAAACGTCACTCCGGAGTTGGCCCGCCGTATCGTAGCGGAACACATAGTGAACGGAAACCCCGTTTCAGACCATGTTATCGAAGTGAGGGAGTAATGCGAAAAAGACTCGATGTGCTCATCTGCTCCGGTGCAGCTTGTCTTTCATCGCACAGCGCCGCGGTGCGGGATGCTATCTCGCAGGAGATTAAAGCACACGGACTTTCTGACGAAGTACGCATTGTAGAGACCGGATGCATGGGGCCATGTGAACTCGGTCCGGTGATGCTCATCTATCCGGACGGTGCCTTCTACATCCGGGTAAAACCTGAAGACGCCCGGGAGATTGTGGAGGAACATTTCCTGAAGGGAAGGCCGGTGCGGCGTCTTATGTGGGAAACGCCGGAGGCGAGGCGGATCGTAGAGGAACGTAAGCAGGTTCCATTTTTTGCCAAGCAAGAGAAAATCGTGTTGAAAAACTGCGGGCTGATTGATCCGGAAAACGTCCGGGAGTACATCGCTACTGGCGGATATGATGCGTTAGGAAAAGTGCTCATGGAGATGTCGCCGCAAGAAGTGATTGAGGAGATCACCGCCTCTGGTTTACGCGGACGGGGAGGAGCTGGGTTTCCCACTGGGCGCAAATGGAAGTTCGTGGCCGATGCTCCTGGATCGATGAAATATGTGGTGTGCAACGCTGACGAGGGAGATCCAGGCGCGTTTATGGATCGATCCCTTCTTGAGGGCGATCCACATGCCGTTATTGAAGGGATGGCGATCGCCGCCTACGCTGTTGGGGCAAAGCATGGTTATATTTACGTGCGTGCTGAGTATCCGCTGGCAATTAAACGCCTTCAAACAGCGCTTGCCGAGGCGCGGCGCATGGGGTTCCTAGGCGCTCACATTTTCGAGAGTGACTTTTCATTCGATATCGAACTCCGCATGGGAGCAGGCGCTTTCGTGTGCGGTGAGGAAACCGCGCTCATCGCATCCATCGAGGGAAAGCGTGGGGAACCGCGCCCACGCCCTCCTTACCCCGCGGTGGAAGGAGTATTCAAAAAACCTACTTTAATCAACAACGTTGAGACCCTTGGCAACATTCGGCACATCATCCTGAACGGATCCGATTGGTTCCGCTCAATTGGGACGGCGACGAGCCCGGGAACTAAGGTATTCGCCCTTTCGGGAAAGGTAATCAATACAGGGCTTGTAGAAGTGCCGATGGGGACGACATTGCGCGAGTTGATCTTCGGGATTGGTGGTGGAATACCGAACGGTAAGGAATTCAAGGCGGTTCAGACCGGAGGACCGTCCGGGGGATGCATCCCCGCTGAGCACCTGGACACTCCGATCGATTACGAATCCCTACAGGAGCTGGGGGCAATCATGGGATCCGGCGGGGTTATCGTCATGGACGAGGATAACTGTATGGTAAATCTGGCCAGGTTCTTCCTCGAATTCACCGCTGCTGAATCATGCGGGAAATGCGTTCCCTGTCGCGTTGGATTGCCGGCGATGCTCGAGATATTAGACCGGATTACTCGGGGGGAAGGAAAACCGGACGACTTAGATCGACTGGAGAAGTTGGGGAAAACGATACGGACAGCTGCCCTGTGTGGGCTTGGCCAGACCGCGCCCAACCCGGTCCTCTCTACATTACGCTATTTCCGCGAGGAGTACGAGGAACACATCCAGGAAGGCAAGTGCCGGGCCAAAGTGTGCACTGAACTAGTGCGTTATTGGATTGACCCGGATAAATGCAAAGGTTGCGATCAATGCCGCCGGGCGTGTCCGACTGGAGCTATATCCGGCAGCCCGGGCAAACCTCCGTACGTGATCTCTGAAGACGCGTGTGTTCGGTGTGGAACATGCCATGAGGTGTGCCCATTCGGCGCGATCGAGATCCTCGACAGAGCAGTGAAAGGAGCGAACAGGCGATGATGGAAGAGGTAGTTCTGACGATCGATGACAAGGAAATTCGCACCCAAAAGGGGAAGACAGTTCTTCAAGCGGCGAAGGAGAACGGAATTCACATTCCTACTCTTTGCCATCTGGATGGACTTCCGGACATCGGAGCATGCAGGCTGTGCATTGTGGAGGCTGATGGAAAAATCGTCACTTCATGCACAACTGCTGTACGAGATGGGATGACCGTTTATACACAGACCGATCAAATCAAGGAAATGCGCCGGATGATCCTCGAACTGTTGTTTGCTGAACGCAACCATATTTGTTCGTTCTGCGTATCCAATGGACACTGTGAACTCCAAGACCTCGCGTGTGAACTCGAAATGGATTCAGTTCGCGTGCCATACAGCTACCCGAAACTATCACTCGATGCTAGTCATCCTCGGTTTATCATCGATCACAATCGTTGTGTGATGTGTGCTCGTTGCGTTCGGGTATGTGCGGAGGTGGAGGGAGCCCATGCATGGGGAATTGCTTTCCGTGGTTCAAGGGTGCGAGTGATCACCGATCTTGGAGTGGACTGGGGCGACGCGGAGTCGTGCACCAGTTGTGGGAAATGTGTGGAGGTCTGTCCCACCGGCGCGATCGTATTGAAAGGCAAAGCAACGGCTGAGATGGAAAAACACCCGGAATTGGTAACGGCATTGGAAGCGCGGAGGAGGGCCGAAAATGAATAAGGTGAAGATCGCTACGGTTTGGTTGAGCGGGTGCGCTGGATGTCATATGTCGTTTTTGGACATCGACGAAACCCTTCTCGATCTAGCCGATCGGATTGAAATCCTCAAGAGCCCACTTGTCGACCTCAAGGACTTCCCGCCGGACGGTGTGGATGTGACCATCGTGGAAGGTGCAGTGGCAAACGAAGAGCACCTCGAAATATTGGAAGAAGTGCGAGAAAAATCGAAGATAGTGGTTGCGTTAGGTGACTGTGCCGTTACCGGTAACGTTCCTTCCATGCGCAATCCTATTTCGCCTCAAGAGCTTCTGGAACGGGTGTACGGGAAGGAAGCAACGGTGAACGGGGTGCTGCCTGATGAAGTGGTCCCTCCACTTCTTAAACGGGTCAGACCCGTGCATGAGGTGATTCCGGTTGACATTTGGTTACACGGCTGCCCACCTCCGGCCAGGGTGATTGCCAAGGCTGTTCTCGCGCTTTTAGACGGGAATACACCACAGCTCACGGGGAAAGAGCTCAAGTTCGGGTAAGGGAGGAAGTAATGAAACAAGAAATAAGAATAGATCCGGTCACACGTATTGAAGGACACGCCAAGATCACCATTCACCTTGATGATACAGGGAAAGTGACCGATGCGAGGTTCCACGTTACCGAACTCCGCGGATTCGAGGCGTTCTGCGTCGGTCGCACTCTGTGGGAGATGCCCTCCCTCACCGCACGGATATGCGGCATCTGTCCGGTGAGCCACATACTCGCATCGGCGAAGACAGGGGATGCTATCCTGTCTGTCAGGGTACCGGAAACAGCAACTCTGCTTCGCCGGTTGATGAACTTGGGGCAGTTCGTGCAATCGCATGCTCTCAGCTTCTTCTACTTATCGGCTCCTGATCTACTCCTTGGATGGGATAGCGATCCGGCCGCGCGCAACGTGCTCGGGCTGTTCGCGAAAAATCCCGATTTAACCCGAAGGGCAGTTCGGTTGCGGTCATTCGGACAGCAGATTATCGAACGGTTAGGGGGAAAACGGGTACATCCAGCTTGGGCGGTTCCCGGAGGGGTGAATCAGGCGTTGACGCGCGAGGATCACCAATGGATCAAGGACAATCTCCCCACTGCTATGGACACAATCCGAATGACTATCGATCTGTTCAAGAAGACATTTGCGACCGACGAGACGCGTGGGGTACTCGGCGAGTTTCCCAGCTTATACATGGGGCTTGTTGCTGCTGATGGAACATGGGAACACTACATGGGAGGGCTCAGAATTATAGATCAGGATGGTAAAATCCTTGCTGATCACATCGATCCCGCTCACTATCAGGATGTCATTGGCGAGGCATCCGAAGCGTGGAGTTATTTGAAGTTCCCGTATTACAAGCCTCTCGGATATCCGCAAGGGATGTATCGCGTTGGGCCGCTCGGACGGGTGAACGTGTGCGATCGGTTCGGCACCCCTCTGGCCGACGCTGAACTTGAGGAATTCCGCAGTCATGGGGCCCCGTCGGGCCGAATCATGGATTATCACTACACCCGACTCCTCGAGATTCTGGCGTCGTTGGAGCGAATAGAACGGCTTCTAAAGGACGAGCGTCTCCTCGGCACCCGTATCCGCGCCGAAGCGGGGATCAACGCTCTGGAGGGTGTTGGAGTGCACGAAGCGCCACGCGGAACGTTATTCCACCACTATAAAGTGGACGATAACGGAGTGATAAAGTGGGTAAACTTGATCGTTTCAACAGGCCAAAACAATCTCGCGATGAACCGGACGGTGCAGGAGATTGCCTCGGCGTATATTCGCAATGGAAAGCTATCTGAAGGCATCCTGAACAGGGTAGAGGGTGGCATACGTGCGTTTGATCCTTGTCTTTCCTGCTCTGTCCACGCAGTAGGTAAGATGCCGGTGGTGTTGGAGTTAGTCGGGCCAAACGGCGATCTTCTTGATGTGGTGACAAGAGATTGAATATGGATTTTGTCATCGGAATTGGGAACACCCTGCGGATGGATGATGGAGTGGCAGCGCAAGTGATTGCTGCGCTTCCCCCTATTCCCAACGTTGCTGCCATCGCTGTACACCAATTGACCCCGGAGATTGCCCTCCGGCTATGCGATGCCGACCGGGTGTTGTTCATTGACGCCCACTACACCGAACGCGATATGGCAGTGAGGCGAGTGTTTCCTGCACCGGAGCCGTGCATAACCGGACATGCTCTTTCTCCCCAGGATCTCCTCGGCCTCGCCCAGGTTTTGTGCTCACGTACTCCGCAGGCGTGGCTCCTTTCCATCCCCGGATACGACTTCGGGTTCGGGGAGACGTTGAGTGAACGGACCCGTGCTCGGCTGCCTGAGGCGATATCGGCAACAGTGCGATGGATGAAGGGAGTAAGCGATCAAGGAGGAACCAGTGAATAAACTTTTAGAAAAATACGCTCCCACCCGGGAGAACTTGTTGGAGATCTTGCACGAGCTGCAGAACAACAATCCGCGTAACTATCTGACCACTGAAGCGATGCAAGAAGCAGCGGATTATATTGGAATCCCACTATCCGAGGTTATGAGTACGGCAACGTTCTATTCAATGTTCAGCTTAAAACCGCGAGGGCGACACATCATCCGTATCTGCGAATCGCCTCCCTGTCTACTTATGGGAGCCGAATCGCTTCTTACCGCATTGCAAGAAATGTTGGGAGTGAAGGTGGGTGAGACTACTACCGACGGTGTCTTCACTCTGGAAACAACGAGCTGCCTCGGCGCATGCGGTGTTGCTCCGGCGATGATGATTGATGATGAACTATATGGGAATCTGTCTCGGGAAAGGTTGGCGGAGATAATTGATCGGATAAGGAGTGAGGATGAAGCTCGCTAAAAATCACATATTGATCGGTATTACTGACGAAAGCATCCTCCACGGTGCTAAGGAGGTTGAGAAAGCTCTGCGCGAAGCGATCGTTGAACACGGCCTTTCCGATGAGGTACAAGTAATCGAGACGGGGGACATCGGAGGTAGCGGGCGTGGAGTGGTACTTGTCGTTTACCCAGAGCGGGTGACTTATTCCGGAGTGACGGTAAACGATGTGCCGGAGATTGTAACCGAGCATCTTCTTAAAGGAAGGCCGGTGACCCGATTGCAGACGGTGGTATCCGCGGAGAAAGAGCCACCAAAGGTAGGCTTAGCTAAGGAACAGCCCCGGATAGTGCTCGAAAATTGTGGCCGGATAAACCCGGAGAGTCTGGAAGAAGCAATCGCAGCAGGTGACTACCAGGCGCTAGCGAAGATTATTGAACAGGGAGTCACTCCCCAAGACGTGATCGGTGAGGTAACGCGCGCTTGCTTGCGAGGGCGCGGGGGAGCCGGGTTCCCCACCGGGAAGAAGTGGTCGTTTACTGCACCGGGGGATGAAAAGTACCTGATCTGCAACGCTGATGAAGGAGAACCGGGAACGTTCAAGGACCGCTTGATCCTTGAAGGCGATCCGCATCGGTTGATTGAGGGAATGATCATTGCCGGCTACGCGATTGGAGCGAAAAAAGGTTACATCTACATCCGCGGTGAATATGCTCTCTCCATCAAACGTATGCAGACGGCAATCGACCAGGCGTACCGAGAGAATTTGCTCGGCAAGAACATCCTCGGTTCTGAGATAACATTCGATTTAGAGATCAAGAAAGGAGCCGGGGCATATGTATGTGGGGAAGAGACCGCGCTCATAGAGTCGATCGAAGGAAAGCGGGGGTACCCGCGGCTGAAACCTCCGTTCCCTGGAGCAGCGGGCTTATGGGGCAAACCCACGGTGGTAAATAATGTGGAGACGTTGGCCAACGTTCCTCCGATCATCTTAAACGGAGCGGAGTGGTTCCACACTTATGGTACCCCCACTTGCCCAGGAACGAAAGTATTCACCGTCCTTGGTCATGTCTCTCATCCCGGATTGATCGAAGTGGAAATGGGGACGACCCTGCGTACGATCATCTACGAATATGCGGGCGGAATGCGGAACGGTGCCCGGTTCAAAGGTGCATTGTTAGGAGGCGCTGCCGGTGGGTTCCTCAACGAGGAAGAGCTGGACCTCTCCCTCGATTTCGATACTCTCAGAGAAAAGGGAGTAGTGCTCGGATCTGGGGCAATCCTCGTCCTCGACGAGACCGACTCAATCGCTGAGCTCATGCGAGGAATTCTCCGGTTCTTTGCGCACGAGTCGTGTGGGCAGTGTACTCCATGCCGGGTGGGGACGGTGAAATTGGTGGAATTGATGGACCGAATTGCAAGTGGTGCTGGTAGTGAGGCTGACTTTGAGCTGATCATCAATTTGGCGGAGACGATGCAGAAAGCATCGTTCTGCCCGCTTGGACAATCACCGATCCTGCCGATACGAAGTGCCCTTTCCCGTTTTCCCGACGAGTTTGCCGGAGTCATTGCCGGTTTGAGCAAATAACACAGAGGTTTCACCAAATCGAAAATCGGCTGCGGTCGCATGTAGCAGCGACCCAGCCGATCTTTGTCCTGTTAGACCAACTTGGCTCAGTTTGTCGTTAACGCGCAGCTGGTTTATAGTCTGTGCAAAAATTACTTAAAGGAACAGTCATGCATTGGGATAACGGAAGGAGAGTCGAGAAGGCCGGTTTAATTATTCTTGCCGGGGGAGAATCGCGGCGGATGGGACGGGTGAAACCGCTCATCGCAACCCCTTCTGGGACCCTGCTTGACTACATCGTTCATCGCTTGGGACCGCTGTTCTCCGAAGTGATCGTCACCGGACACGCGAAAATACCCGTTCCGATAGGGGTTCGTTGGGTGGAAGACCGCTATCCGCTACACAGTCCGCTTGTGGGAATCGAAGCTGGGTTGACTGCTGCCGCGTACGAGCGTTGCTTTGTCATAGCTTGCGATATGCCGTTCGCTGAGCCAAACCTTGTCGGTCATCTTATCGCAGCAGCGCGTGGGGGCAAGCCCGTCGTTCCCGTGGTCAACGGGTACGAAGAACCTCTGTTCGCGGTGTACACAAAGAGCGCGCTACCAGTGATTCGGGCGGAGATCGCAGCTGGTATGCTCAAGGCTGGCACAATCTGGGCAAGACTCGATGCCAACCGGATCGGCGAGGAAGAACTTCGCGTATTCGATCACGAGCTCAATTCGTTTATCAATCTAAATACCCCGCGCGATCTCGTCATGTTGCAGCGTCTGTAGGTGCTTTATCTCAACTTACTGTCCTAGGTCATAGCAGACTAATTTGCTTGCTGGATTCGTACTAACGGGCTAGAATGGCTGTAGTCATCAATGAGAGAAATGCAGAAAGAATGAGAAAATCAATCGGAGAAAAGAGTGAGGAAATGCACAAAGGAACAGAAGCAGTGGCCAAAAAGTTTATCTGCCCGTACTGCGGTGTCGGGTGTAACCTAGAAGCCTTGGTTGAAAATGGCAAGGCCACGAGAGTCGTGGCCAGTGGAAGAAACCCGGAAGTCAATGGCAAGTATATCTGCATAAAGGGAGCGAGCGTTCACGAATTATGGCATCATCCAGACCGGTTGAAAAAGCCTCTGCTCCGAGTCGATGGGAAATTCAAGGAAATTACGTGGGGCGAAGCCATCGTGCACGTAGCTGATCAATTGCAAAGAGTTGCCGCAAAGTACGGTCCGGACAGCATCGGAGTATTGTGCTCCGGAAAGATGTTAAATGAAGAGGATTATCTCCTGCAGAAATTCGCGCGTGTGGTAATCGGCACGAATAACATCGATTCATGTGCACGATTGTGTCATTCTCCGTCCGAGGCAGCGCTGAGACGGATGCTCGGTTACGGGGCTGTTAGTATATGGTGGCCTGACCTCAAAGAGGCGGAAGCCGTCATGGTGGTTGGGGAAAACCCGAAATATACGCATCCAGTTCTTTGGAACACCCTTACTGCGCGAAAAGAGGGATTCGATCTCATAGTGGCGGATCCATGCGTAACGGAGATCGCGCAAAAAGCACGGGTTCGCATCCAACCGAAACCGGGTACCGATATTCTGTGGTTAGGAGGGTTAGGCAGGATAATATACGAGAAAAACTTATGCGATTGGAAATTTATCAATGACAATACAATAGCTGTGGATGCGTACGTTTCTTCCCTAGACAAATACACCCCTGAGCTGGTTGAACAGATAAGCGGTGTCAAATGGTCGGAATTGGAAAAAATAGCAGCCCTTATTTCCAAAAAGCGTACGGTATTCATATGGGGAATGGGATTAACTCAACATACTTCCGGAACTGAGAATGTGATGGCATTAGTAAACCTGGCTCTCATGACGGGAAACCTGATTCGAAAGGGTGCGGGAGTTGCTCCTCTACGCGGACAAAACAACGTTCAGGGAGCGGTGGATATGGGAGCGACGCCGGATAGCCTTCCCGGGCACTTCCGGGTGGATGACCAAGGCGCCAGAAACCACTTCTGGGGAATATGGGGGAAGGACGTCCCTCGAACGCCTGGCCTTTCCGCTACGGAGATGTTCCATGCGATTCAGAACGGCGGGATACGCGCGATGTACGTAGTAGGGGAGAATCCTGTCCTCAGCGAGCCGCAGAGCTCGTACATCCGATGGGCAATAGGCAAGTTGGAGTTCTTCGTTGTGCAAGAGATATTTCTTACCGAAACGGCGAAGCTCGCCGATGTGGTGCTTCCGGCTGCGATGATAGGAGAAAAGATGGGGATTGTGACGAACGCGGCGCGGAGGATGCAATACACCGGCAAAGCAGTGGAACCGCCCGGAGAGGCCAAGCCCGATTGGTGGATTATCAATGAGATCATGAAAAAGATGGGGTACGAATTTGGATACGAATCCGTGGAGGATATTTGGAGCGAGGTCAGGAGAGCTGCTCCCATCTTTTCCGGTGTTACATATAAGAGATTGCAAAATGGTATCGGTCTATTCTGGCCTGTTTACTCCGAGAAACACCCGGGGACGCCGAGATTATATACGGACAGGTTTGCATTTCGAGACGGCCGGGCGCGATTCCACCCATTGCCGGATCCCTCTAAAATTACGTTTTTCTCATCGTCAGAGGAATACCCGTTCACTTTGATAACGAAGAGATTGTATCAACACTTCAATACAGGCGAGATGACACGAAGATCGAAACTGCTGAGCTCGGTGGTGAACAAAGCAGTAGCGTCCGTGAATCCCGATGACGCACGGGATATGAACATAAAGACCGGTGATACGATACGTATTACATCTCCCTACGCTTCGATAACGATCGAAGCTACAACCGAGAGTAAGGAATATCCACCGCGTGGATGCATTTTCATCCCAACGCATTTCTTCAACCGAATAAACATCAACGCGTTGATCCCGAGCCAACCGCTGGATCCGTATGCTAAAATTCCCCCGCTCAAGGGAGTCGGTGTCAAGATTGAGAAGATAAGCTGAGGATAGGGAATCTGAAAGTGGGGAATAAGAATGTTCAAGTTCGCTTGAACGCATGCTTTTGCGCGTTAAAATCGGAAGAGGCGATGAAGTCCGCCAATAAGTGCTGCGACCGCAGTTGATGACTTCTACCCGGATCAAAACTCGGGAGGGTAGATAATGATTTACGAGTCATCGCTTGCGGGGATGCGGCGGGATATCACTAGGAGCGATCTGCGTTTTAATCTACTGCGTATATGTGCCCGAGCTCCGCGTATGATCCATCACTTAATCCATGCTCCGGATTATCCCGGTATCAGCAAGACATTATTCTCGCTCCAGTCTGAAATAAACGTGACGATCGAGATCGGCGAGTGCAGGAACCGCGAGCTTTTATGCATTGTCGATCGTGTACAAGATCCGTGGAACACCAAAATGCAAACTAACCTCTCACGCACTACAATCCTCCCGTTTCTGCTTTCCCCAGAGCTTTGTTACGCAGAGCCGAAGGCTTATGAGACTTACCTGCGCGCATGGTTTGCTCTGCCTCAGGTCAGACAGGAGTTAGGTAACAGTGCTGACCTGTTGTACGCATTCTTCCTCGCGTTTCCCGAAATGGCCTCCCGATCGTTCTATGCTGCTGTATCACGCGACGAGCTCCCCGACGAACCGCTTGATAAACGGGGAGCAAAGCAGTTATTCGGGTGGTACCAATTGCGGGATCTGCCGACGGAGCCAGTGTCGCAGCACCTAACACGCCTTCTCATTGGCTTGCGCCGTCCCCCGCTCCCTGCTGGCCTTGCGCTGTTGCGCGCCGAGGAACGGTTAAGCGAGATAACGCGTGGAGCGGCTGCACGGCTTACTCTTACCCGCCGGTTACGGAGAGCAGCACAACTTATCCCTCAGGATTTTCCGGTGGAAGAGTTAACCGGACCTGAACTCCTTAATGGACGCTTGCGTCCAGTGCCGTTCGTTGAGCTTCTGTCAATCGTGCACTAACAAGTTGTCGAAGTGCATTCCGCCGAACCGCCATAGCGCCTCACGCCAGGAAGCCGATTCTTCCGGAGTCAACGGCTCCGGCACATCGTACCTTTGTTTGCGCTGCAGCTCCTGCAGCAGATGCAGTAACTCGCGCAAGCGGCGTGATTGATCGGCTATCAAAAACTCAGCTACTTCGCGCTTAGCGTGCTGCTTTACCAACGTAAAGTGAGCCATGCACAACCCGTTTGAATGAATGAACGACTCCTGCCAAGCAGGGTCAATAAGTGTATTAGCAAGGAAGTAAGCGTACCTCTCTTCGGCCTGTCTCCGGTATCGGCATAGGGGACAATCCTGACCTTCGGAATGTAGAGCAGAGAGATCGTGGAGAAACTCCTTAGTTACGGTCTCGTATAATCGGGCAACACCACTTGGAGTGACAAGTTGGCGAGATTCTACGATTTTTCTAATAAGCTCTCCGTGCTCTGTACACAAGCCGCCCGCCCTGGCAAACCGTTCGTGGATTTCGGGATCCCCGGTGAACTCGTAGAGGAGGGTCCATCCCCAATGCTCCTCACTTTCCCGCACCATGCGACACAGAGGGCATCCCTCCTGTTCAAGTTTCTTCCGTAGGTGGTAAGTGAATAAGGCAGGAGAAGTATGCGCTGCTTCCGGCCGCAGGAGGCGTGTGATCCAACCTTGCTCATGCTGACCGCGCTTTGTACGACGGAACGGAAAGTTCATTATCTCACCTTGATTTTTATCTTGTCCAGGTGTGCCTTTACCATTAGAATCCGATTTTTCGCTTCTTCTAATCGAGCGATTTCATCGGTTACATCGCCGACCTCTTCTCGCTTTTGCTTTGCTGCTGCGATCGCTCCCTGAGTTGCGGCGAGCGTCTCGTCGAACCGGGCGTTCAAGTTGTTTCTGAACTCGCGTAATGTGCGTTCCAAACTCTCCCTGGTGGTGACGCGCAGGTTCTCCACGTTATGCAAGACAAGAGTCTCGATCTCATCTAAAAGTCGTGCCCTGATCCGTTCCAGCCGCACGCGCATAGGGACAAACCGATCTACCAACCGTGCTGGATTAGGGATAAATGAGGTTGAATAGGTCTGCGTCACCCAATAGGGACGCTGAATAAGTTTGAATTCACTTAGCTGCTGCGCGGGCTTATAAGGAACGTCAAATAACTCGGCAGCGCTCATGCGCAGTCGTTCCAGCAACTCCTCCGCCCGTTCACGATGAGGAGTGAGGGCGTTGGAAACACGGGTAGCAAACCGCTTGGCAAGCGCGTCACAGCGCGAGGCGAAAAACTGGGGAATAGCGGTGGACACTTGCTCACGTAGGGAATTCTCATCGGTTGTGCTTTTAAGAGCGTTGTCCAGGATATCGCCTAAGTATTTTTTGCCCTCGCAGCGTAATTCCTCCGCTTGCGCTTCGAGAAAGTCGAGTAGTCTCAGCCTCTCACCACGTAAGAGATCATCCGCGAGCTGTCGCTCACGTTTCACAGCATCGATCGTTCGCTGGAAGCTATTTATCTTTTCTTCCAAAGTGGAAATAGGAAGGGATAATGAACGGACTGTGAGATCCAACTGCAGTGCTGCTTCATCAGCAAGCGCTGCCGCTTTCCCAGCGGCAGCGATCATAAGAGTTCGCTCCTTATCCCGGATAAGGAATTCGGTAAGGTGGTGCTCCAGGGCTGACATCCCACTTTCTTTCCACCCTGTGCGATCGTTGTTCAACCGTGCCCTCAATCCACGCTGGGCTGATATCGGAAAGATCGGCGGGGACGCTGTCTCGTCGAACTTCTTCTGCAGCACTTCAGCGAGGAACCGCGTGGCCTCCTGACGGTCCGATGGATCAATATGGTCAATTTTATTTAGTACAATGAACAACCGGGCTGCATGAGCCCGAACGCTCTCTAGAAACTCAACCTCAGCCTCAGTAATTGGTGGATCAGGAGAAGTGACGAACAATGCGGCATCACACTGGGGTAAGAATGATAAAGTGGTTGAGGTGTTATGGCGGAAGGTAGAGCCAATACCAGGGGTGTCGATCAACACCACCCCACGGGCGAGTATCGAAGCAGGATGGGTAACTTCGACGTATGATACTCCACGGCGATTCTCCGGGTTCTCCTTTTCTGTCACATAGATGGCAAGGAACTCCTTAATCGCGTTTTGATCGGATGCTTCTATATGCTCCGTCGGTTGCCCGTCCTGGAAGTACACCTTCGCTCCGCGTTGCTTGCCCCAGGAAATGTAAGTGGGAATTGAAGTGAGGGGTAGAATAGAAGTAGGGAGGATTTCCTCTCCCAATAGAGCGTTCAGTAGGGTACTCTTACCGCGCTTGAATTGTCCAAGCACTGCGAGCTGGAACCGATCATTTTGCACCCGATCGCGCAATTGGACGATACGGTCCACAGTTGAAGAGTTTTGGTTCACCACCGGGGAGAGGACATCGATGAATTCATCGAGTAGGGGAGTGATCCCGTCATTTCCGGATATTTTCCCGATTTCTCCCGACCGTTCGCTCAATCCGACTTTCATTGCCTCCTCCTGTTCTGCTGGTTTCCAAGGCCGTGCGCAAAAAAACACGCCTCGCCCTTGGCTAGCCCCACAGGTAGGAGTCATCAGCCTTGGTGAGGCAATCCCTGGATGGACTCCATCATCCACCGCATTTGCGATTGAATGGCATAAATATTCTATTTTTCAGTTGGGCTAGTTTCAAGGTTCGGAATGCTCACCGTTCTTCTTGTGAGCGAACGACCCGATACCACGGTTAAAAAGATAGGAAAGTCCTATCGCTACAAAAATGAGCTCAAAAAACTTAAACATGAGAGAAAAAGTGACTGCTCCGCCCTTTCCGACAACTGGAGCCACCAATTGGAATATTCCGATCATTGCCATCTCCCCTGTTCCCACTCCACCGGGGGTTATCCACAAAAAGAAGGATAGGATGATATTAAGTGTGAACAGCAGAGACAGCTGAGTGAAATTGAACGTGAGGTTATCCGAGTAATAAAAAAAGACTTGCGGCCTGATATATGTAAAGAAGGTGGCCAACACCTGGAAGATGAACGCTACTAGCGTTCCACGCCAGTGACGGGTGAATGCGTTGTATATCTCGTCCTCTGTCTCGGATACTTTATCGGCCGCTCTGATGAACGCACCTTTGAATCGAGGGATGATATGGCGGAGGAACCTAATTCCGCGGCTGATCCACTTGAAATTGCCAGCGAAATCGATCAGGCCAACAACTATCCAGAACAGAATGAACCCAACTCCTGCCACTATTATGTGCTTTTGATCGGAAGCGATAGTCGGTGAAAGGACTGCATATACAGCTCCGATCATTATGAACAGAAGGAGACTTAACCCACCAAGGAATCGCTCAACAACAATCGTCGCTACAATGCGGGTGGTAGGAGCGTCCGTGCGCTTGACTACCATAGCGGCGCGTATTGGCTCCCCCCCGAAGTAGAGTGAAGGGGTGATATAACTGACCGCAAATCCGCTGAGGCGAGAACCGACCACACTCCGCAGGGGAAGCTTCACCCCGTAAGAGATCAATATCACCCACCAGCTAGCAGTCCAAGCGGCGATCGCTAGAAAAACATCGCCGAAAATCGCCGCGGCTCCCACAAAACCGATTGCATTGACCTGTGAAATTACATTTCGCCAGCCGACATAGTATAAAACGCCTCCGAGAAGAGCCAACCCGATGCCAATGGAAAGGGTATAGCTCAGCCCTTTCTTGAGCTGTTTCTTCATAATGAAATCCTAGCATATACACTGCGTATCGGTCAACCTGAAGCGGGTGGGTTCGGAAAGAGGAGTAACCGCTCAGGAGGAAAGTGGATTTTTCGTCGTTCACCTGGAGCGGCTGAAATCACACCGAATGTGCGTACCCGAACAGGCCCTAGTTCTGTAGAGAAGATCAAAACGGTCATCTCACCGTGGTACTCAACTTCCACGACCTGCCCAGCAAATGTGTTATAATTTTGTCCATTAGATTTAATTTGCTCTTCTCGAATAATAACCGTTACCTGTACTCCAGGTCTAATACCTGTTATCTCTCCCTCTACGTAGAACTTTTTTCCTCCGATTTCGATCTCAGTTCCGCTAGGAGAAACGGCAACTACTCTTCCGGTAAACCTATTCGAACGGCCGATGAACTCGGCGGCGAACAGGGTCTTCGGGTGTAGGTAAACCTCACGCGGACATCCGATCTGTTCGATCGTCCCTGCATTCATCACCCCGATCCGATCTGAAATGGCGAGGGCCTCTTCCTGATCGTGGGTCACATAGATTGTGGGGACGGATAGATCGCGCTGGATACGGCGCAGCTCTACCCGCAGCTCCTCCCGGAGCTTGGCGTCGAGGGCGGAGAGCGGCTCGTCGAGGAGAAGGAGTTGCGGAAACGGAGCAAGGGCACGGGCAAGGGCAACCCTCTGCTTCTCTCCGCCGGAGAGTTCGCCCGGGCGGCGGTTGGCGAGGCCTTCGAGATGGATCAACGAGAGGAGCTCGTCCACCCTGGCTTTCGTGTTGATCCCGGGACGGAACCTTATCCCGTAGGCGATGTTCCTGGCGACGCTCATGTGAGGGAACAAGGCGTAGTTCTGGAAGACGAACCCGATGCGGCGCCGTTCCGGGGGAAGGTGGAGGATGCTCTTTCCGTTGATGCGGATGTCTCCTGCGTCCGGGTGATCGAACCCGGCAATCAGCCGTAGGCATGTGGTCTTTCCGCACCCTGACGGTCCAAGGAGGGTAAGGAGCTCTCCTGCACGGAGCTCAAAGCTCACGCCGGTCAACGCACGCACCTTTCCAAACGATTTCCGCAGGTCCTGCACCGACAGATCTTTCATCTACACCCCTTTCAGTCCCTCGCCCAGGCGTTCGAAGATGAGGAAGGCGAGAGCGGTCACCATAATCAGCACGGTTGCCATCGCGCTCGCCGGGCCGAACTGGCGGGCCGACAGGAGGCTGTACACCGCGACCGGGATCGTAGCTGTACCCGGCCGCATGAGGATGATCGTTGCTGACATCTCCCCCATACTGAGGGCAAAGGAAAAGACGAGGGCTGTAAGCAGCCCGCGGGAGATGAGAGGAAGTTCCACTTCCAGGAAGGTTCGCGCCCTCCCGGCCCCGAGCGACCTCGCCGCTTCCAGCAGCTCGGGATCGATCCCCTCCACGATCGGGCGCAGCACCCGGGCGACGAGGGGATAGATGAGAATCGCGTGGGCGATGGCGATGGCAAAGACCGTGCCGATGAGGTTGAACGGCGGGCTGGAGAATCCCCGCAGAATCGCGAACCCGATGGCCACGGATGAGACAGCAAGCGGGGCCATCAGGATCGTCTCCACGACGCGGCGGGCGGGAACGGTGCGGCGCACGGCGATCGAGGTCACGAACATCCCAAGTGGAACGGAGATGCCGGTTGCAACTACGGCTATCTTGAGGCTGGTCACGATCGTGTGAAGCGGGGAGGAGCCGAGAAACGGGTTGTAGCCGAGGGAGACCAGGGAACGGTAGTGGGTGATGGTGAACCCTGTCTCCCCGCGGAAGGAATCGGCGATGATCGCTCCGATCGGCCCGAAGAAGAGAACCCCAACCGCGAACCCGTAGACAGCAACGGCTACTTTCTTGAGCCAACCTCTGCGGGAGAGGAGCGGTTCACGTGGCCTCTTGCGTTCCCCCTGCACGCGCACTGCGAACCTCCCTTCCGCCTTCAGGTAAAGGTAGGAGAAGCCGAGCGAGATTGCAGTCTCGACGATGATCAGCGCCGCGCCGAGGCGAAAATCGAGGAGCGTCCGAACGAGGGTGTAGATTCCCACTTCGATCGTGGCGTAGCGCGCTCCTCCGAGCATGAGGACGATCGGAAACGAGAGGAACGTGAACACGAAGACAAGGGCCGCGCTGCTCAGGATCGCCGGGGAGATCAACGGGAGCGTGATCCCAAGAGCCCTTCTCACCTTTCCCACTCCCAAGGACGCAGCCGCCTCTCCGAAGGCCGGATCGACCCCTTCCCACGCTGCTCCCACCACCCGCATGACGATCGGTGCATTGTAAAACGCGTGGGCGAGGACGATCCCGGTGAGGGAGTAGAGGAGCCGAAACGGCGGGCCAGGGAGATGAAATACGGAAGTCAAGAAGCGGTTGAGAGCCCCGCTGTTCCCGAAGAATAGGATGAACCCGAGCCCCACTGTGACAGCAGGAAGGACGAACGGAACAGCGGTGAGGGAGCGGATCGTCCTTCGTCCGGGAAACTCATAGTGAGAGAGGACGTACGCCCCGGGAAGCCCAAGCGCGAGGCTCAACCCCGTGCTGAACAGCGCTTGCTTGATAGTGAAGGTGATGAGGTGGAGGAAGTAAGAATCGGTTAGGACGGTCCGCAGGGGGGAGAGGGTTAACTTCCCCCCTGCGACAAGGCCTGTCTTGAGGACAGTGAATAGCGGGTAGTAGAACCCCACCGCGAGGAATGACAGAGGGATCAGGTAGAATAGAATCTTTCTGGTCACCGTTTTGTCATCACCCGCGCCCAGTCAGAGAGCCATTCCTCGGCCTTCTCCCCCACCAGGGAGAGGGGGAGTGACATGGCTTTTTCCGGGACGATCGCGTATTTCTGGAACGCTTCGGGGAGGATAGCGTTCGAATTGATCGGGAACATGATCTCCGTCTTCGGGAGGAGTTCCTGGATTCCTTTGGAGAGGAGGAGATCGATGAACTCCCGCGCGAGGGCGGGATGCTTTGTCCCCTTTACTATCCCGACGCCGTAGATTGTGCGGTACCCTTCCCCACCGGGAGCGTAGGCGAGGTAGCGGAGCTCGTCTTCGTACATCGCGGCGTAGGCAGTGTCGGTGGAATAGCTCACCATGAGCGGAGCCTCGCCGTGGGTGAGGAGGGTCCAGGCCTCGCTCCAGCCCGAGGTGATCGTGAGGATCGTTGGGTCAAGATTGCGCCAGAACTCAAGGTACCCGTTCTCGCCAAACTTGGCTATCGTCCACAGGAGGAACGAAAACCCGGTCGAAGATGTGCGTGGATCCTCGCATATAAGTTTGCCTTTGTATTTCGGATCTACGAGCGCGGACAGGTCATGCGGGAGGTCGGTTGCGGACAAGGCGTGTGCGTCGTAGGTAAGGGTGATGTAGCCGTACTCGTAGGGGACGAGTCCGGTATCGATTATTGAAGAAAACTCATCAGGAACTGCAGCGAGGTTCGGGATTTGCTTCCGTTTTATTGGGGCAAAAAGATTGTAGTTAATGATGCGAGGAACATCGTTCAGCTCTCCCATAAATAGGTCGGCGCGAGTGCCTCCGCTCCTCTGCTCGGAGAGCAGTCGGGACAAGGTTGCCTTTGCCCCACCGGCAGCGACGAACTGAAGATCGCAGTTGTATTTTGCTTCGAACTCCTTTTCGATCTGCGCTGCTGGCCCCCAAGAGACGAAGCTGTCATAGGTATAGACAACGAGCGTCTGCTTTCCCCAACCTATCACAACAAGCGTGCAAACTCCCAACAATAGCAGGACGAGTGGACGGAGTTTCATAGTTCTCATCTCCCCTTTCAGTGTTCATATCCGCGGTCGGGAAGCTCTTGCCCGTCGAGGAGGACCTTATCCGCAATGACCTCTCCAATCACCGAGAAGCGCACCCCGGATGGAAGGTCATCGAGCATGTGCTTGGGTACGGTGAACAAGAGTTCATAGTCCTCACCACCGAACAGGATTGCCTCGTAACGGTCTTCGGGGCAGATGAAGTACGCTGCCTCCGAAGAAATAGGGAGTAGCTCTTCCTTAATGGAGAATCCTACTCTACTTTCCTGTGCTAGGAGATGAAGCGAGCGGGCAAGGCCATCTGAGATATCGATCATGCTCGTGACATACTGAGAGAGGAGTTCCCCCCAATTGACCCGGGGAGGAAAGGTGAAAAGCTCATTCGCCTGCTGAGTTTTTCCTTCCTCATACAGTTGCAGTGCCGCCTGAGTGCGACCGAGGGCACCGGTGACGCATACCGCCTCCCCGACGTGTGCTCCTTTCCGCAGGACCGGATGCTGTGCCTCACCGATGGCCGAGCTGACAAGTGTAAGTTCGGAATGACGGTCGATATCTCCTCCAATGAGATTTGTCCCTACGGCCGTGCAGCAGGCGATCGCACCGTCTAGCACCCCCCGCACGAGATCCTCGGATAGGTCGGTATCACCGAGTGCGAGTAGTACCCCAAGCGGCCGTGCCCCCATCGCTGCAAGGTCGGACAGCGATACCGCCGTCGCTCGCCAGCCGATGGCGTACGGGCTGGCATCGGGGGGAAAGTCGGTTGTTCGGTGGAGCATGTCGATGGTGAAGACCAAGTTAGTGTTCCGGAACGGGATAACAGCTGCGTCATCCCCTGCAGCGGCAATCCTCTCCCGGATGAAGGCGATAATATCGGACTCCCGCATTTCTACTACGACCCGTTCTTGTCCTCTGGGTCACGGGGATGCATATAACGTCCCTACGCTGGTATTACCCAGATCAGGTTCGAAGGGTCGAGGTCATGCCTCCTCTCAGCCCGAGCACGGGCTCCCCTGATTAATTCTTACTATAACTCCGCGAAAGAACAGGTGCAAGGGCTACGGGAGTTGCGAAAGACTCGCTTCTGCAGCTTGCTTCTCTTGTTTGAGTAGTCTGATCTCACTTTGCAGGCGGTTATACTCTTGGAGGGTGAAATGCGTCGTTGAAGAGAGCTTCTTTTCGTTGCGCGCGAGTTTCTTTTCGATCAATTTGAGGGCGGTCTCGTAGTTCTTGCGCGCACTGACCGTCAACCCCTGCGCGCGGTAGAGGTCACCAAGCGCAATATATGCTCGTTCGAAACTTGGGTTTGATTTCACAAGCCCCTCTAGGATTTTGGATGCACGTGCGTACTCTCCCTCGCGGATTGCAATGAGCCCGTCGAGGTAGTGCAACTGTAACGTTGTGTCTTTGTCGGGATGAGTGGAAAGGAGGAAGTCAACGTAATGCTTTGCTTCCTTCGTGTTCCCAAGATTGACGTCAATGTTGGCAATGTTGAGGTAAACCGGCTCTACTACGAATCGGGTGAGACACTTCTTAAGATAGGGTAGAGCTTCTTTGTACTTGCCTTGTTGCAATTTAATTATCGCTAGGTAGTAATATGTCTGTCGAGGGCAGAAATCCAACTTGATACTCCGGTTGAGGGTCTCTTCAGCGAGATATGACTGTCCAAGCTGTAGCTGCCTGAGTCCTGCTTGGAATAGAAAATCGGCCGCGTAGTCGCGCACCGCAATTACGGAGACTGCAATGGTGAACACGATTACGACGATCGCCATTGCCCGAAGCGGGATTCGTTTAAGTGTTACAGCAAACTGCGCTGCACCACCGTAGGCGTGTGACGTCGCAATCCCAAGCAGTGTGACAAACACAAGGCTAGAAGCAGGCAAGTGAATAGGAAAACTCACTAGCGCGTGGATGAAGAAAGTAATTACCCCCCCGCTCAACAGGAGAAGATCGAACCGATCGGCTTCATCGCGGTTGTGAAGTATGGTAGACAGAAACGAGTAAACGACCATAACGACTAATCCGACGATCCCGATGATCCCGAGAACTCCGAGTTCAGCAATTACCTGTATGTAATCATTGTGCGCTTGAGCGGCGCGGACAATGTAGAAATTGTAATTCCTGCCTTGCGGAGTAGAGAGAAATTTCGCCTTATATGGGATAAAGTTGAGTTTGTAATTACCCAACCCAACTCCAAGAAATGGGTGATCCTTAAACATCTCATAACCGACCCACCAGTCCCATGCCCTTACTTTCCCCGCGTTCTTTACCCACAATTGTCCGATCCAGGAAGAGCTTTTAGTAGCAGAGAGACCAACGACTGAGTTGAGCGGCCCGGACGGAGCTTCGACAAGGAAAGTAAATGCAAGTACGATGAGAAGGGCGATCAGCCAGGCGCGGTTCTTCCGTATTGGTTCCACCGGGCGGAAGATCGCCCATCCAATAATCATCCCTATCGCGGCGATGATCAGCGCAACGCGGATCCCCATCTGGTTTACCAACATCGCCATCCCGAAGTTGAACGAAATGAGCAGGATCGCGATCGCCCGCAGGATACGGGAGCGCAGCCGCACAATGAGGATCATCGTGGGGAAGAAGAGGTATGCCAGGAATCCACCCAAGTAGTTGCGATTCCCCATCGTGGAAATGACTTCACCTAATCCACTTTTCCCTTGGGCTCCCCGCATCACTCCTAGATACTGCAAGAGTCCGTACAGGGAGGCAAGAAAAGCGGATATAAGAAGCGCGTATAGAATAATGGTTACATCTCGTTTGTCTCTTACCGCGTTCGTCACGATAAGATAGAACAGCACGAAGTATAAGAAAACAGCGAGGCTTTGGATCACCACCCGTCCGTTTACCGCATTGATGATGGACAGCAATCCAGCTATGAGGAAGAACACAGCAGGAAACACAAGCCACGGAAGGCGAATTTTCCACTCGCCCATGACGAAACTTCGTATTGCCCATCCGATGAGAAGGGCTGAGACAAGAAGATACATAATGATCGCCTTGCCGTAACCGTATTCTGTCTCCCCCGGCCAGATGAACAGGGGAATTATGAACACGACAGCGGCGATTGCGTACACGAACACTCGGTCAACAGAAATGTTGAACCGCGGTAAAACAGGAGCTTGTTTTTTTCGCGTCTGTTGCGTTCGTCTCTTTGCCATCGAAGGTAATTATATTAAATCGTGGCCGCAAAGGGAAAGAGCTGAAGATTCCAAGTCGGTAAAACCTCTAAGCTACGCCTGTTTCACGCCGATCAGCTTATCTACATTATCTAATCTACGGCACAAGTAAATCAAGATCGGTCCTAACTACGGTCCCCGCCAACTTGTCTCTGCCTCAAAAGTTAACCTCGGTGTCTGTCCTTGCACACTCAGGGTTATACGCATGCCAATTTCCTTTTTGCTCTCAGAATCGAGTCCGTAAAGAGCACGGAGATCAATGGTAGTAGTAGGTAAGCCAACCCCACGGGTGGGAATCGTCACGCTTGCCGATGCGCTTAGGTTAATCCATGCATTCGCCACAAACCCCGCTCCCAATGCTAAAGAGAGCCAATTGTGCGGTTCTTCTGCCTGGGTGAGTATACTCACTTGCCCTACCAATACGACCGGATCCCGGAGGAGGCTTACTGACACACCGATTTCTCCTTCCCAAGGAGAACCGAGCGAGATGGAAATCCGGGGATCCCACGCGCTTTTGGGATCCATACGATACTCGGAGGATATGGAATACGAAAAATCGTGGCGGGTGGAATTAAGATCGGTCGTATGATCAGCATATTCCCGCGTCTCCTTGTCTATGGTGCTTGAGTCACTAGCTGAAAATTCCATCTTCCATCCAGCACCCAGGACAAACGTTCCGGATACTCCCAACTGCCAGTCCTGAGAAAAGCGGGTGTAAGAATACGGTTGACCGTACTCATCCACGCCAAAGCCGCTTGCACCGGTGGGAGTATAGCTGAGATACAATTGCCACGTGTACTGGCCTGAAGTCTCCGCAGGCCGCTGCAATGGCTGAAACGGCGTTTGGGCTAACGTGAAGCCGGACAAAAACATTATGAGAACTATAGTGCAAATTCCCTTCACGGCAATGACTCCCGCAGCTGTGTAAGCTTCGTGAGGCGAAGCGCAGCCCACTTTAGTATCTCCCGCTGCCGGGCGACGACCTGACGAGCAAGCTCCGAAGATGGTATGGGAACAAGCACAACCCCGTCATAGCCCCGCTGCTTAACCAAGAGCATTAACGGCATTGCACTCCGCCCCCAGGAGGGATCAGCGATCACAATATGATCCCCAATCATTCCCACCGCCACTTCAAAGTGTTTCTCCGGCCTGGTGAGGTGGATAATCACTGGAAGTCCGCCACGGGCAAAGTAATCCTGCAACGCGGCTGGCTTTACCAGAAACCCCTTAGTCTTTAATCCTTTAGCTTCCATCGCCACTTTTAGGTCATATGCGGTGAGGCCGCGCCCTTGTTCCGGTTTCTCCCCTCGTGTGCGCATCGATTCATAAACTAGGTTGAGAACATCGCGTTCACTGGTGGGAATACCGTAGAAATACGTGAGCAGCGTGGCTACTGCCGCTGCACCGCAGGTGTACTCGTTAGACTGTTCGACCACGTCTGTGTAGCGAAGATCAAGATAGGAGACGGAAGGGGCTTTGGCCAAGATCAGATGGGATACCAGACTTAGGCACAATCCTATTACAACCACTATGTACACTTTCATTTTGTGTTTTTCCCTTTGCAAGTAGTAATTGTATATGTAAGGATGATTGCCATGAATACAGAACAGAGAAAGAAAATTAAAGACTCCCGCCCGTTTTCTAAGATTTTAATAACCTCCTGGAGAAAGGGTTTCCCTTCCATCATTCCCCCAACCCCATTAAAAATCACGAGCATATCAAACCACAAGGCTGTATATAGAATAATACTCATGACTTTCTTAGCCATACTTTCCCCCGCAGGGGCTTTAAGCCCAGAAGTACCTAAGCCCAAAGCCCCCTATATTAATAATGCCAGTTCCCATTCTTATCCTTCTTCATCATCGGTTAAGGAGCAGTAGAGAGTTCATATACACAACCACCTACTCAAAAATCATACTATATAGACAACATTCTGTCTAATCGCTTCCTTACAACGCGTTCTAAAAGTACTGCTTTCATTTAGGGGGGTTTCGATTAAGCTTCATAATGACTATCTGCAAAAACGTTCCAAGTATTCCTGCACCGACCATGACTGGTAACCCAACCAACTTCCACGTTCGGACGTTGCTCAGATCTTTGAGCGTCTCCCCCACTGATTGATGGCCCGGTAGCGGAAACGGCAATGATTTTAGAAGTTGTGTTAGTGCAATCACTACACTACTAAATAACATCCAAGCCAGAAAGGTAAAAACATAGAATAGTATCTTCTCTGTACTGGTCAGTTCTTCACTTAATGTAGCTTTTTTAAGCATTCCTATCACTTTCTTCCAAATAAACTAGCGAAGGACTTAAATCCCTTATAAATAGCAACTCCAGCGCTCTTGAAAGCGTTCCCAATACGCGAGCCAACAGAGGCCGCTGCAGTTCCACCAGCTGCTACTGCACGCGCAGTCCAACGCACAGCACTAGCAGCTACTTTGATTACCATGGCATCGGGAAAAAAGCTGATGTCGCCGCACCATACGCAGCCGAGAGAGCGATGGATCCCAGATTTATCTTCTCCCCTTTCATACGTTCCTGTCCATACTCGTATGCGCCGCCTATCACCGCCCCGATCACTGCGGTAATTGGCCCTTGACCATCAGCCGCTTGCAGCTCGGCATCTGAAAGTTCTTTACCTTGAGGAAGGACTACTTGAGTTTGCTCCTGATGCGGTGTACCCGTTTGTGCCATTGCAACCTGTGCAAGCATAGGGAGCGCTAACACCAACACCGCCATACACATCACCAACGCCTTCTTCCACATTGCCATCCGGACCGCTTTCTCATCTCGACTTTGGATGGCGATAACTATATATAACT
>CAZZJU010000005.1:0-30858 GCA_964654805.1 uncultured Thermotogae bacterium
CATCAGGCGGAGATTTAAGTCCTCATCATCAACAATCAGAATTCGGGACCGCTTTGTCATTATCCTCCCCTTCTAGACAAACACATTACGCACTTTCTCCAAGAGCATATGGATATCAAGCGGCTTGGCAAGAAAATCATCAAAGCCCTGCCGTATGAATCTTTCCTTGTCACCGTGCATTGCATGCGCAGTGATGGCGATGATCGGAATCTTATCGGTGTTGGGATCAGCCCTCAGTTTCTTCATCGCGGCGACTCCGTCCATCACCGGCATTCTGATATCCATCAGAATCAGGGCGGGTTTCCGCTCTTGCGTGAGTGCTACAGCCTCTCTGCCGTCCCGCGCCACAGCGACGGAGTAGCCAGAGGCCTGGAGAACGTCTCGAAGCAACTTAACGCTTTTCTCATCATCATCAGCGATTAAGATCGTCTTTTTCATTTGCCTCTGTAAGCCAAACGAGCTATTTGTGCCCTTTGACGCTCCTCATAAGCTCTTCAATCGTCTCCCCGTCTTCGGGAAAGCTCGCTTTGGAGATCTCGACCTCCAGCTTTGGGAATACATCCTCCAGTCTTGTAACAACCCGCCTGCTGGCGATTTCGGCTTTCTCCTTACCTATCTCGAGAAAGACCAGGCAGAGGTGTCCATCCGTGTCAACCCCGCAGAAATCGTACGCCCGCAACTCACTCTTCACCAAGTCTTTTATTACCTGTTCCTCCCTCTTTAGGGCGTCGGAGAGACCGCGCAGATAGCAGATTGTAAATACCTTATCGTCTCTCCTTGCGTGATCAATCGTCCTGGTAAGGCGTTCCAGGAAAGTGGGTGGCTCCACTGCAAGGCACTCTTTCTCTCCTAGACCAATAGGAATCGTGAAGCAAAAGCGGCTTCCTTTGCCCTCGCCCCCGCTCTCCACCCAGATCTTCCCACCGTGTAGCCTTACGATCTTCTTGCAAATAGCAAGCCCCAATCCAGTCCCTGTCGCCTTGCCCGTGTTCCGGCCGGCTTGATAGAACTCGTCAAATATCAGTTTCTGCTCCTCTAGCGGGATACCGATCCCGGTATCGGAGACGCCCACGAGGATCTCCTCTCCCCGCTTCTTCGCCTCCACCGTAATCGCCCCACCGTCGGGGGTGAACTCAATCGCGTTGGAGAGAAGATTGAGAAGGACCTGCTTCAATTTGCGCTCATCGGCCGTGATAGTGAGATCCTCGAGCTCGGCAGGAAAATCCAGGGTCAAGGTGATTTCGTGTTTCCTCGCCCGTTCCTTGATCAGAACCAACGAGCCCTCCAAAATTCCCTTGACATCGACGGGAGAAAACTGAAGCTCTAGCTTACCTGCCTCGATCTTGGAGAGGTCCAGGATGTCGTTTATCAGGGAGAGGAGGTGCTTGCCGCTCTCCAGGATGTCGCTTACATACTCCGCCTGCTTATCCGTCAGCTTGCCGAAGTATTCGTCCTGCAGAACCTGGGAAAACCCGATAATCGCGTTGAGTGGCGTACGCAGCTCGTGGGACATACTCGCCAGGAACTCGGACTTCGCCCGGTTGGCCGCCTCCGCCTGCTCCTTTGCTTCTTTCAGCGCCACCTCCTCCCAGTGGCGGAAGATGACAAGCGCGTACAGGGATGCTAGGCGCTCGATTACCTCCAGATCGCGCTGAGTGTAGTCGTCATCCGCATTGGCGACAGCAATCTGCCCTACCAGCTCATCGCCGACCAGGGCCGGGGCGGAGAGAAAGCGCTTGATCATGATGTGCCCGGAAGGAATGCCCATGGCCCGGGAATCATCCGCGGGAGAGTTGGTGAGGAGTGATCGCTTGTTCTCGAGCACCCAGCCCCACAGTCCGGTGAACTTTTTAAACACGGCTCTTTTCCCTTTCACCCGGCAGTCTTCCCAGACATCACCGCTCAGGGTGGAAGCGATAAGATAGCCGGTCCGGGGGTCGATATATCCGACGAAACCGATCCTGCTCCCGGTTAGCTCCTGCGCCTGATCGAGCAGCATCCGGGAAAGCTCTACGATGGATTTTCGGTCCAACAGGGCCCGGGAAAGCTCTGCAACCGCAGCGTTGACCCTTGCCTCCCACTCCAGTTTCTCCTGCATCCGCTTGCGTGCGGTGATGTCCTGCTTGACAGCGACGAAGCGGGTGATCTCTCTGCTCTCGTCCGGGACCGGGGTAATGGTCATCTCCTCGTCGTAGAGGGTTCCGTCCTTGCGCCGGTTGACGAGCTCTCCCCGCCAGACCCTCCCCTCCCGTACAGTCCTCCACAGCTCCTGGTAGAACGCGGGGTTCTGCTTCCCCGACTTCCAGAGAGCCGGCGTCTTTCCGCGGACCTCCTCCAGGGCGTAGCCGGACAACGCGGTGAATGCGCGGTTGGCCCAGATGATATGCGCATTCTGATCGGTAATCACAATGGCGTTGGCAGAGGCGTCAAGAGCGGCGATGCGCAGCTGCAGCTCGGCGGTGCGGGCTTTCACCAGCTCCTGCAGGTGGTCACGGTGAGTCCGCAGCTCTTCTTCGACCCGTTTCTGTTCGGTGATGTCTTCGCAGATGCTCTCGTAATAGAGCGCCCGGCCGTCCTCGTCCCGGATGATGCGGGCGGACTTGGAGACCCAGGCCGTCGTCCCATCCCGGCGGATGAGCCGCACCTCGAAGCCCTTGACTATCCCTTTCTCCTTCAGCTCGTGCATGAACATCGCCCATCGGGCGGGCACGACATAGATCTGCCCAATGTCGGTGAGGTGCCCAAGGAGCTCTTCCGGTGAGGAATACCCGAGGATCTGTGCCATCGCTGGGTTGACAATGAGGAGGCGTCCGTCGAGCGTGGCCTGGTAGATCCCCTCGGCGGCGTTGTCGAATATTCCGCGGTAGCGCTCTTCGGAGCGCTTGATCTCCTCGAACAGCTGCGCGCTCTTAAGGGCGATCGCCGCTTGCCCGGCCAGCGTCTGAAAGAACTCCACATCCTCGGGGGCAAAGACGGTGGGCCTCACCGTCATGATGTGCAGGATGCCGATGGTGGTCCCCTTCGCCACGAGTGGAACCCCCAGATAGGAGACCAACCGGTACCTCTGGATCGACTCCCGATGCATCTGCACGCGCGGGTCCTGAGTCAGGTCGTGGATGATCACCGGAGACCGCCGCTCCACGAACCAATGCAGAAGGCTCTCAGCAATCGTGAACGCCTCCTCATCAACGATGGTTCCGTTGGGCAACCGCAGCGACCAAACGCGCAAGTGCCTCCCGTCTTCGTCGAACAGGCTGATGGCGACCGCGTCCGCGCCCAGATCCGATGGCACGTGCTTGATTACGGTCTCCAGGATGTCGTGGATCGAGAGACGGTCGATAATCGCGCGATCGATCGCGCGGAGGACCTGCAGCCGTATCAGGCGTTGGACGGCGTGGTCAAATTGGATCGAGTGGTCGACGGCCAGGGCGAGTTGCTCCCCCATCCCCTGCAGGGAGCGGACGTCCCCCTCATCCAGCGCATCGTAGCGGTGGCTGGTGAGCAGAAGGGCACCGACGCATTCTCGGTCAGTATCGGATCCCTTCCTGACTGCAAGTGGTACGGAGGCAAGCGCCTGAATCCCAGCCCGCTTCATGAACGCGGGGATTCCCCCCTGTTCGCTCAACCGCTCATGGATCACCACCGGGGCTTCCACCTCGGGCGGAAGCGGAAGGATCCCCACTGGTAGCGACCGGAGCCGTGTCCGGAGTTCGTTGGATATGCCTCGCCAGGAACGGAGTTCCATTTTATCGCTCCTGGCCAGGTAAACCCCGCCCATCTCGACCCGGAGCAGGGACATCGCCTCCTCGAGGATGATCGCAAGCCGCTGCTCCAAATCCAACGCTCGCAGGATCGTACCGGTGATGCGTGCCTGCGTCGTGAGCCTCCTTTGTTCATCGAACAATGCCCGTTCCGTCTGCTCGCGCAGCCTGCGCTCGTGCACTAGTTGCAGCGCGTTCGAGATGTGCCGGGCGAGGTTCTCCACCGAGGGAATGAAATGTTCCGCCAGCTCAGGAGCACTTATGGATAATGTACCGATGATTTTTCCTTGCTGTCGAAGCGGTACTAGAATGGTCTTCTTCCCTTCGTATCCGATGGTCTTTGCCACCAAAGAGGCATCCGGCTCAGAGAAGAGTTCGTGCAAGAGATCCTCCACTTTCACCTGGAGGCTCTTCCCGTCCTTAACCACTTGAGGATAGATACGTGAGCGGGAGAGATCGAGTTCGAGCCCGCTTGCACGCAGCCCGGTCAACTTCTCCACCTTGGCAATGAGCTCGGGAGGGTGGGAGGTAGTCGTGAGTTTCAGCCTTGCTCCGTCATCCGTAAGCCGCATGACGGAAATCATGTAGTGGCCCGATCGGCCGAACTCCTCACACACTGTCCTGTAGATCGCATCCTCATCGGGCAGGCCGTGAAGTTTGGCGGAGACCTGCTCGGTGAATTGGATCATGTCGAGAAGTTCCTGCATTGGTTTGTCAATCCACCTCCGATTGCTCATCCCGTCCCTCTACGCGCCCCTTTGGGCGCGTACGCCCGCTTGTCCGTTCTTGCCAGTACCTGCTCGATCGATTCCCGCTTCTTGGGGGCACAATGCGCCGTGCCGATGGAGAACGTTATCGGAACCGGGAACGACTCACCGGTCTCATTCCTCTTCTCCTTGACTGCCTCTCGGATGCGGACCTCCATCGCCTTTGCCTGTCCGTCCGTCTCGATCAGCATGACGAGAAACTCGTCACTTCCGTATCGAACTACGAGATCGCTCCCCCGCACCTGCTCGCCGAGGAGGTGCGCCACCTCCCGCAGAACCCTGTCCCCGACCCGATGGTCCAAGCACTCGTTTATCTGTGTGTTGGAGTTGTAAATGTCAGTAAGCGGATTCCTGATCGGCTGCTCCTTCAGTTCGTTCTGCAGGCAGATATGGGCGCTCGTCCGCGTGATGTGACCAAGGCACAGCTCGAGGGAAAATGCGTTTTCCTCCGTGAACGCCGGTTGAAACACCCCAGACCATCCCATCAGGGCGCTGATCTCGGAAGAGGAGTTAGAATGCGTGGGCTGCAACGCGGACTCCTCATCACAGCTTCCAAATATGTAGCATACTTTCGTAGTCGAGGTTCCTTCGGAGGGCGAAACTGAGCTGTTTGCCCCTGGGGGGAGCCCGTGCGATGTTTCTTTGATTGCCAGCTTATCCCTTTCCGTGATGTCAATGGTGCGGAGCGGGAAATCGAGGATCTCCTCGGCCACATTGATCGTGATTATGTATATCCCCTCCCCTCACACCCCTTCAATAGGTGCGGAGTCATATGGAACTACTTAACAGCTCGTCTACTTCAGCTTTCCTGACCAAGTTGACATTTCATCACCACAATTCCAATATTGAGCGTCTTCACTCCTTCTGCGAGATTATGGTAAACAGTGCTCGATCAGGATATCGGGGGGCAGACTCTCGTTCTTAACAGATTTTTCTCTTTATGTTTCGTCCGTTAGTATTGAAGATGGATAGCGCAGTTTCTGCCAAATTGAGGAGAAAAAGCAACTCTTTTTTGATCGAGGTTGATCTTGCTCTGCTTCCCCTCTTCTTTTGTCAATAGCTTTCCTCCAATTTACTGGTACCCTATATTTAATCCATTGCCCCCTTTTTGTCAAACCGATTTTGTCAAACCGACCGTTCGGCGATTTACCCGCATCGATTTCTGCTCTTGTCTTCATCGTCAGTTTGTGCTATAGTAAATTTATCAACAAAAGGAGGTGTACAATGACCGTAGAGGCCTGGTTGTTGCTCTCGTTCTTCTTTGCATTTTGGGTATTCGCGTTTGCCGGATGGTGGTGCGGCGGTCCTTGTTCGTAAGGGACTGTTGCATTTAGATAAAACGCTGCTACTATGTTGACCCAGTCAGGAGGGCGGGTGTTGCTCGCCTTCCTCCTTGTTTTTTCGTTGTTTGTGCCGGTATTTGCCGCTACTGACGCGCAAATAGCCGAGAAGACTGGTCTTGCCCCAGATTTATTCATTCAACTCACTGTGCCGGTTGGGGGGGATACACTGGGCATCTTCATTGTATATATAACCGACCGTACGTTCGACTCCCGCATATCTCCGAGTCTCCGCCAAACCCTATATCCTTATGTAGGAAAGAACGCGCTCTACGTAAATCCCTCGGTTAAGAAAGTCGTTGACTCATTCGATTTTTCGCCGGATGAGTTTACAATAGCACAAGACGGGAAGACTTTTACTCCGAATCGTACCGATTGGGTTGAAATAACCCCGGGATTTCTCGATGGCAAGTTTGAGGTGAATCCGGGAGGGCCTTCTTACGGATCAGGAAGCGAAGGAATCCTCATTCTCGGCGATCGGATCGACCCAGATAAGCCGTTCACTGTGAGCTACCAGGGAGTGAGCGGCACATTCAAAATTGCACATGTTGCTGCGGCATCTGTGACAGCTCCGTCGAGCGTCTCCACTGCCCCGCAATCTACGATCTCCATGCCAGCGCAGGTCACTGATCTCACCTCTGTTCTTACCAAGGGAGATTTCTCCGCTGACGCGGTGGCCGGTGTGCTTAATATCGATCCTAAACTTGTTTGTACCCTCCTCGTGACATCACGCGGAGAGGAGCTCCGCTTGCTTTTCATCCGGTTGGAGAAGGGGATACAAAACGGGTTATTTGGGAAGGATTTACTCACTAGTATTGATCCGCTTATTGGGACCGGAGCAGTGATGGTCTGGGCACTTTCTCCCACGGGAGCAGAGTTTTCTCCCTGGCGGTTCTACATTCAGCAGAACGGAACGAACTACGTATTCTTTAGTCGTTCATCGTTTGTGGCACTCACACCTGGTTTTCTTGATGCGAAGCGCATCGCACCCGGGGGTATCGCTGCCGGGGTGATAAAGCTCCCCAAGGGCGTCGATCGCCAAGCGACGTTCGCCGTGTTCTACGGTACATCCAAGGTCGAATTTGCTCCACTGCCGTGAGATTGATCCTCGCCTCCTCATCGCCGCGGCGGGCCGAGCTTTTGTCTAGGTTGACCACGGATTTCGTCTCCATACCGAGCCATGTCGATGAAACTTCGTCCGCTCCTCCCGCGCAGAGGGTGGTGGCCCTCGCTCGCGCGAAGGCGGTGGAGGTGGCGAAGAGACACCGGGGGTTGATTATCGGGGCGGATACGATTGTCGTGCTCGATGGGAAGATCATGGGGAAGCCATCCTCTCGCGTCGAGGCACGGAAGATGCTCGAGGCTCTTAGCGGGAGGACACACCGAGTTCTCACTGGACTTTGCATTGTGTCCACCTTCACCGGCGAGGTGCGGGAGGCACGCGAAGAGACAGAAGTACGGTTCAGAGATCTCTTTGCTGAAGAGATTGAGTGGTACTTGAATACCGGAGAATACGTCGACAAGGCTGGGGGATACGCGATCCAGGGCAAGGGGGCAATATTCATCGCGGGGATCAACGGTGATTACTTCAACGTTATGGGGCTACCCCTTTGTAAATTATATTTGTTGTTACGTGAGATTGGTTACGGGTTGCATTGACTTCAGGGTTGAAAGGAGGCACAAATGGCTAAGGGGCGGAAACTTTCGATCATCGACCTGCATAAGATGAAACAGGAGGGAGAGAAGATCGCGTGGATCACCGCCTACGACTACCCGACTGCCCAGTTTGCCGAGGCGGCGGGGATGGATATGCTGCTGGTTGGTGACTCGCTCGGAATGTGCGTATACGGATACGATAGCACCGTTCCGGTAACGATGGACCAAAGCATCGTTCACTGTCAGGCGGTCCGCCGTGGGGCACCGAACACGTTCATCCTCGGAGATATGCCGTTCATGAGCTATCAGGCGAGCGATGCCGAGGCGGTGAGGAACGCGGGGCGATTCATCAAAGAAGCCGGAGTGGACGGGATCAAACTCGAGGGCGGAGTTCGGGTGATCTCGCGGATAAAAGCGATCCTCGACGCCGGGATCGTCGTCTGCGGCCACATCGGACTCACTCCGCAGAGCTCGGGACAACTTGGTGGTCACAAGGCACAGGGGCGTACGGTCGAATCGGCAAAGCTGCTGATTGAAGATGCACTGGCGATCGAGGATGCCGGAGCGCAGCTCCTCCTGTTGGAAGCGGTGCCACCTGAGGTCGCTGGGTTCATCGCAAAGAAGCTCTCGATCCCGGTGCTGAGCATCGGAGCCGGGCCGTACTGCGACGGCCAGCTCCTCATCGTTTCCGATCTGATTGGCCAGTTCCAGGCGTTCACCCCCAAGTTTGTGAAGAAATACGCGAATGTCGCTCAGGTTGTGACCGACGCCCTGACTGCCTACATCGAGGACGTGAAGGCAGGGACCTTCCCGGCAGACGAGCACTGCTACCACATGATCAAGGGCGAGAAGGAGAAATTCGAGGAGTTGATCAATGACTATGAGTGACCTGAGATCTCGCCTCAAGATCCCAACGAAAAACTTGGAGGAGATAAACCGGGCGATCCTTGATCCGAATAACAAGATCGTGAACGAGTTTCTGGAGATCGTAGCCCGCTACGGCACACCGGAAGAGATAAACCAAAAGGCGGTTGAGGCACGCGCGCTTCCGAACTTACTTAGGCGCCTGGAGGAGATCGGCTCGCCCTACCTCGAGGATATAAGATGGCTTGCCCGCATGCGGGATGAGAACGCGTTTATCTCGGTGCGGGATTTCCGCCGTAAAGTGCTGGGGAATAAGGCCGAGTCCATGACCTTCAAAGACGATTACGCCGTGACGCTCGAGATCAGCGCGCTCCAGTTCTTCCCGTGGCTGATCTCCGAGGCGAAGCAGGCGATTGAGAACGGTGAGCTGATGCCCGGCCGCTACATACGCGTTCGCAATATGAAAGAGCAAGTAGCGGACAACGGAGACACCCTTGCTGTCGCCGCGGCGATGCAGATCATCGGGGCGAGCTATGTCGAAACCCTCGATACCAGAGGGACAGACGGCTCGAACATCCACCTTGGTGGGCCGGAGACGATCACCGGCTACTTCGGCGGGATCGGCCAGCCGAACGAGCACGCCCTGCAATGGGTCGACGAGTTCTTGCACTATTACACGACCTACGGGATCAAGCAGGTCCTGAACATCAATCCCGGGACCGTGCTCCTCGCCTACTTCCTGCACAAGCTCGGGATCGACGTCGAGTTCAAGATCTCAGTGTACATGGGGAACGACAACCCCTACGCTGCCCTGTGGACCCTGATCGGGGCAAAGCTGTTCGCCCGTCCGGACGGGACGACGTCCCTCATCGGGTTCAACTGGTCGAACTCGGTAAACAACGAAACGATCGAGAAGACCGCGCCGATCCGCCGGGCGCTTGGGTTTGAGGATGTAGTACGATTCGAGCACCACATAACCGAGACCTATAAATCGATTGTGATCCAGCCGTACGACCGAACCGAGGAGCTCGTAGAACTCGCCGATCGCGTCAAGAATATCTCGGCGAAGCACGAAGGAGCCGGCCCAGATGTCGATTCAAAACGGGAACACCCGTCGGATATCCTCGAGTACTTCCTCACCAAGGAGGAGATCGAGGCCCGAGGGTTGATGCCGTACTTGGAGCGTAACTACCTCGACAAACACGCGGCGGTAAACCGAACCGCGGCCGCCCTTACCGAAAATGGGCTGGCGTTCATCGCAGCCAGGAACCTGCACCGTTAACTGAGGTAACCGAGCCCCTTCAGCCGACGTTTTAACTCATCCTCGTCAGCGGATGCTCCCTCAACGTGCGTCCGATCGGCGAGATCGCGGTCGGAGAACCTTGGGGGACGAGAGCGTACGTAATCCGGATAATAGGCGCTTTCCCAAATATGCCCGTCCATATAGCGCGGAATTTCGCAATCGAGTAGGTACAGCAGGTTAGGAGCAAGGTCGATGAGCTCCGCGCCCTCGATTCTCGCTCCCTCCCGGAAAGGTGTCCCCATCCCGATTATGATCCCGTCCATTCTGTGGTTGGCACGGAGAAGCGGCCGGTCGAACAAAGCGTTTGAGTAGAACCCGGACGCCCCGGTAGCGATGGTGCGCAAATCCTTCGGAATGAACATGACGTCCGGCGCTTCCTCCAGGTGAGGACCGGAGTAAACCTCCTCCCGAGGGTGAGCTTCTCCGAGAAGCGGCTCACCGGTTTCCGGATTGACTACTCGGTTTAGCTGCTCGATCAGCTCTTTCACCAGTGGCTCTCTCTTCGAATTGGGAACAATTCCATGTGGCTCACGCCCGCGCAGGTTCACAATAATGTGGCCGATGTCGGCACGGGAGTAGGCACGCGTCTTTCGCCAATCGATATCGTCGAACGAGAGGAAAAACTTGCCGATCGCGCGGGCGATTAGACTGTCCCCGACTACATCGACGAACGATTCGGCAAGCCCGATCCGGTAGGCCAACGGATAGAGGACAAGGCCCAGCGACATGAGACGCCGTTGGGTAAAACCGGTTTGGAACATCACACGTTTCAGGCTGTCCCATACTCCTTTTTTCAAGTTGAGATACCCATTCTGCCACAACCAGGTATTCACGGAGAACGTGTATTCTTCCGGCCCCATCCCGTGGTCGGAGAGGATCACAACCGTCGCTCCTAGTCCCTGTGCCAGGTCAACAAGCTCCCCCACCAAGCGGTCGACCTCTTGGAACACGGTTAACACCGGGTCAAATCCGTTGTTTCCCATTCCCCACAGATCATGCTGTACCTTGTCAGTCGTCTGAAGATGGAGCATGCACAGATCCCAGTCATAATGGGTCATAAAGTGACGTGCAGCAGCGGTGCGACCGCGCACGCTGGTCAAAAGCTCGTTTACCTTTGCCTGGAGACTTAATCTGTGCGCGGATTCCGGAAAGAATCGGTATTTCGGCGCAACGCGGCGGAGCTCGGTATACGCTGATTCGGGATAGGTGGGAGCCGGATCACTTCGGGGAGTGAGCATCCCCGGGATAATTATCCCATTTACCTTTCGTGGTGGATAGCTCACTGGTAGTCCGATGCTTATGACTTTGCGTTTCTGCTCACTCGCAAGCTCCCAAATGGTAGGAGCGTCGATGTCTGTGGCGTTTACCACCCGGAATCCATATTCACCTGGTTTACGCTTTGTCCATCCGAATACCCCATGTTTACCAGGGTTGACCCCGGTCTGAAAGCTTGACCACGCTGGCCCGGTAAGGGGAGGGATAACGCTTCTTAATTTTCCGATCGTCCCTGTCTGGACGTACTTCCGTAAATGGGGCAGCTTCCCCGCCTCGATCCACGGATCAATTACTGGGAATCCAACCCCATCCAATCCGATTACAAAAATTTTCTTCATTTCAGTACCTCTTCATAAGCAGCGACCAGTTCTTCCCCCACCCGTGGCAGGGAGTGCTGTGTGATGAAATCGTGGTATGCACCGTGTGGGCTTACAGAGAGGAGCTCGGTAAGCGCAGCGGCGAACTCTTCCGGTGTATTTCCCTTTCTCACAGCAGGACCTTCCTCCAGCCATCCGCGGTATACCGGTAGATCACGCACCACAATCGGAAGGCCGACTGCAGCTGCCTCGAGGATTACCAGTCCGAGCGATTCGTTGTGCGACGGGAAGAAAAATGCATCGCCACCGTTGTATACCTGCTCGATATCCGAGATATACCCGAGGAATCTGAGATTATCCGGTGGATGTTTAATCATCCGGGAAAAACGCGGGCTGTAAAATAAGAAAGGACTCACTTCTGGGCCAACCCATATGAAATCAAACTCTGGAAGAAGTTGAGCTACAGCGATGAAATCTTCCACTCCCTTGCGGGGGATCACCTGGCCTACCGAGATGACGGTTGGGCGCTCAAGGTGATATGTGCTCCGGAATCTACGCCTCTTTTCCGGATCAGAGCGAAACCTGGTTAGATCTACCCCGCTTGATACGACTCGAACCGGTGTGTCTCCGGCGATCGGTGTGATTTCCGCTGCGGTGTGTTCTGAGGGAGCGATCAACATATCAACGTGGTTGGTTGCCCAACGCATATACCTGTGATATATCAAGGAGATAGCGGAAGCAAAGCTGAACGCTCCTTCGATAAGGCTTGGAGGAGTGTGAACGCTCAATACAACTCCTTTCCCTCTTTTCCGCATCGTGTACGCATGCCAAAAAGCCTGTGGTCCGAACAGCTCAAGATGGAGAATATCGCAATCAGAATCCGGTGTTTCAGTTATCTCCACCCGCTGGGTGGTAAGCGCACGGATGTGATTGCGCGCAGCAACACCGATTCCGGATCGATCGACAAGTCCGTGTATTTCGAGATAGATACAGACTTTGATGATAGTTCCTTTCTAAATCCGATTTTCCTCTAAAAGCTTGACGACGAGTTCGATCGCTGCTGTTGCAGAGGAACGCTTATTATCCAGCCTGTTCCCATCCCATATGAATCGCCAACATTCTGCTTCATGCTGTCCTTCAACCGCAATGTACACAAGCCCGACCGGCTTATCCGGTGTACCTCCTCCTGGCCCAGCGATTCCTGTAATCCCTACCCCGATATCACTTCCAAGGAGCTTTCGCACTCCGTTGGCCATCGCCCGCGCTACCTCCTCACTCACCGCACCGACCGCGGTGAGAACGGAAGATGGAACGTTCAATAATTTCTGTTTAACATCATTCTGATAAGCGATTATTCCTCCACGAAAATACGCAGATGAACCTGGAACATCGGTTATCATGTTTCCGAGCAGTCCACCGGTACACGACTCGGCGACCGCGATCGTAAGCCCCCTCTCCTTAAGCAACTCACCCAACTTTTTCTTTAACTCCATACCGATCGTATTGTCCGTCCTTGCTCACTCATGAGCAAGGTAATTGCGAGCGGATTGGCAAAAGTCAGCAAGGGGACAACGGTCGCACTCCGGATGGCGGGGATGGCAGAGTTCTCTTCCCAGGCGGATAAGATGGAGGTGAAACTGCACCATAAACTTCGGATTGTTGGGCAGTATTGCATTCATACGTACATGTGGATCCTCGCGTGGTCCGACAAGACCGAGGCGCCGAGTCACACGCTTAATGTGGGTATCAACAGGGAAATATGGTTTATCGAATGAGAATAGAAGGACGATTCCTGCAGTCTTCCGTCCCACTCCGGGAAATGAGAGGAGCCATTCCATCGCCTTATCAAGAGGGAGATCTTGCAAGAAGGAGATATCGAGCTTGCCTTGCTCGTTGGCGATCCGCTCAAGTATTTGTTTGATGCGGATGCTCTTCTGACGATGAAGCCCACCCACCCTGATCGCTGCGGCGATCTCCTCCGCCGAAGCGTCCTTTACTGCCTCTAGCGAGCCGAACTGCTTCAAGAGCGAACGATAAGCCCGATCGCGATTAGTATCGTTTGTGTTTTGGGATAGGATCGTTAATATCAGTTCTTCAACCGGGTTGCGGTGCGTTGGCATCACTTCACCGTACTGAGCATATAACCGATCTTTGATCAATCCAACTAGTTTTTTCTGGGACATTTGCACTCGGTAAAGATTAAAGACTTCAAGCAGCAAAAGCTAGTAGGGTACCCAACGCGATTGCAATGCTTTAAAATAACAGAATAGTCGGGTTAATCCAGTTGCCATTATAATTGGATAGCTTGACGATGACATCATCTGCGAGTATACTCGAATTGCCAATCCACTAGATCGAGCAAGGAAACGAGGCTAGCGGCAGATAAATGATTCTGCGGCTAGCGCGGTACTATGTTAAAACAAAGCTGTCCCGCAGGTGCTAATCAAGGAGGTTGATAGTCAATGAATATACGGCGAAACTGGTGGAAAGTTGCATTATTTGCAGCTTTAACAGTTGGCCTACTAGGGATACTGGGGGTTGCCCAGGCTCAAGTTCCCAATCCAGATAAGATCATAGTTGCGGGCATTGGTGAAGCGAGTACGCTCGACCCGGCATTCGCCTATGATACCGCAAGTGCGGAAGTGATCTTCAACGTATACGAGACGCTGATTTGGCCAAAGGGATCGAGTGTAACTGAGTTCGAGCCCCGGCTGGCCACGGTTGTCCCTTCACAGGATAACGGATTGATCACTATTGGAAAAGATGGTAAGACCTACGTCACGTTCCCGATCCGGGAGGGCGTTAAGTTCCAAAATGGCGATCCGCTCACTCCTGAGGACGTGGTGTACAGCTTCGAGCGTGATTTCATCCAAGACCGCTCTGGTGGACCGGTATGGATTCTGCTTGAGCCAATCCTCGGTGTCGACACGTTCGACGAGTTTGTTGAGAACGTGGCTAAAGATCTGGGAGTTGCCGACCAGTTCAAGAAGGACTTGAAGGCGTACGATCCTGCTAAGCCTGAGACCTATACTGATACGATGAAAAAGGTTGACCTGGAAGCGTTCAACCGCATGGCGGCTCACTTCCAGATCAGCGGGCAGAATGTTACGATCATTTTGGAACAGCCGGCTGGTTACTTCCTCGCAACCCTGATCGGAAACTGGGGATCGATCTTGGACAAGAAGTGGGTGGCGAGTGTCGGCGGCTGGGACGGCAGTGCCGCTACTTGGCGCAAGTATCACAACCCGAAGAAGCAGAAGGATCCGTTGTTCGATAAGATGATGGGGACCGGCCCTTACGCCCTCGACCATTGGGATAAGGGTAATGAACTTGTCCTCGTGCGCAACGACAATTATTGGAACCCCGCTGGTGCGGCGAAGACCAAGTATGCCGTGATTAAGAAAGTCGATGAGTGGGGTACTCGGTTCCTAATGCTCCAAAAGGGCGATGCCGATATCGTTGGTGTCCCGCGCGGTAACATTTCTCAGGTTGAGCCGCTCGTTACTTCGGGTAAAGTCAATCTGTACAAGGGACTGGCGGAGAATGTGAACGCAGCGGCGTTCTTTAACTACGACATTAACTCTTCCAGTAAGTATATCGGCAGCGGGAAGCTTGATGGTAAGGGGATCCCGACCGATTTCTTCTCCGATATAAACGTGCGCAAGGCATTCTGCTACGCGTTTGACTACAAGACGGAGATCGAGCAGGCACTGATGGGTGAGGCGCTGCAGCCGACGGGCCCAATTCCAGCTGGTAACCCGTTCTATCAGCCGAATAACCCCGTATACAAGCTCGATCTTGCCAAGGCTACTGAATATTTCAAGAAGGCCCTTGGCGGTAAGCTGTGGGACACTGGGTTCACCCTAACTCTGATGTACAACACGGGTAACGAAGCGCGTCACACCGCGTGCGAGATCTGGAAGCAGAACGTGGAATCGATTAACCCCAAGTTCCACATTGAAATTCAGGCAGAGGATTGGCCACAGTACCTCGATGACTTAGTCGCGGGCAACCTGCCGATGTTTATCATCGGATGGCTCGAGGATTACCACGATGCCAATAACTGGGTTAACCCGTTCATGGCGAGCACAGGTGCTTTCGCTGGTTTCCAGGGGAAAGCCCTGACCGACTATGCCAAGAAGAATTGGGATCCGTTGATCAAGAAGGCAGCGACGAGTGTCGATCCGAACGAGCGCATGTCTATCTACGCGCAGCTGGAGAAAGACTACTACGAGCAGGCACCGTCGGTTGTCCTCTACCAGCCGCTTGGACGGCACTACGAGCAGAGTTGGGTAAAGGGTTGGTACTACAACCCGATCTATCCGGGAGTGTACTTCGCTCCGCTGTACAAGCAGGCTAGCGATCACTCGTTCAAGGTAATGGATGACACCGGTCCTCTCCCCAAGGGTTGGACTGTGGTTACCTTGGATAAGACGAGTTCGCCGGGTATGTGGAGTGTAGATCAGACCGGTAATAACAACGGTAAAGTCTATATGATCACTTACCCGAAGAAGTAAAGGGTGATATAGACGCGGGGAGAACCTCTGGTTTCTCCCCGCGTTTTTTCAACTGATTTCATGAATCATTTTTCTATCTTTGTCTAAGGCAGGCTAAAGATATGATAACTTATGTGATTAGGCGGTTATTAGTAGTACCGATAATCATGCTTGTGCTTTCGCTTATAGTGTTTTCTCTGCTGTATTCACTAGGACCAAACCAGCGGTTGTCGCTCTATGTGCACAGCGCGCAGCAGATCAAAAGTCAAGATCAACTGGCAGCTCTCAAGCACAAATATGGATTAGATCTTCCATTTTTTCTCCAGTATTGGAATTGGCTTAAATCCGCACTTCATGGCAATCTTGGGTGGTCTCAATGGGCACGCATGCCGGTTACTCAAGCGATTTTGCATTATATTCCCGCATCGGCTGAGTTGGTGCTCTATGCAATTATCCCGATTGTGTTCGGCGGAATATGGTTGGGAGTGATTTCAGCCGTAAATCAGGATAAAACGATTGATCATGTCACACGAGTCGCGGCGATCATTGGATGGGCATTTCCATCTTTTGTTCTTGGATTAGTAATCCTGTTGATTTTCTACGGCATGTTAGGATGGTTCCCGCCAGGGAGACTGAGCGACTGGGCAAGTTTTATCGTTAATTCCAGTTCGTTCCACCGTTATACTGGCTTGAATACGATAGACGGGATTTTGAATGGGCGGTTGGACATTACCCTGGACGCACTTCGGCATATAATCGGGCCGGTTATCAGCTTATCGGCACTGGAATGGGCGATTCTATTGCGTACGATGCGAACTTCGATGTTGGAAGTGCTGCGTCAAGATTACATTCAAACAGCTCGAGCCAAGGGATTGCAGGAGCGAGTAGTGATCAAGAAACATGCACGGCGCAACGCATTAACTTCCACAATCACAGTCGCTGGGCTCTTAGTTGCTGGATTATTTACCGGAGGGACAATTACCGAGACGGTATTTAACTATCGCGGTTTGGGATATTTCTTTGCTTGGGCGGCGATGCAGCTTGATTACAATGCGATTTTGGGGACAGCATTGTTTGTTAGCTTCATCATTGTTATCGCCAACTTGATCGTTGATCTATTATACGCAGCAATAGATCCGAGGGTGAGGCTGGAATGAACAAATTGAAGGAATTCTGGGCTTTGCGGAAAGAAGGTTATATACGGATGGTAAAGAGATTACTCACTAATCCGCTGTCCCTCGCTGGTCTGGTTCTCCTGTTAGGATTTATCTTCATCGCGATCTGTGCCCCGTGGATTGCTCCGCCACCGCCTAATCATCGCAATCCCTATATGATTCCGCGTGACGGTTTTTGGGAAACGCCTAGACCGCCGTCGCCGCAACACCCGTTCGGTACGACAAGTGGGCAGTATGACATTTTCTATGGGGTGATCTGGGGGACGAGAACGGCATTTCGTGTTGGACTCACCGTGGTATTCAGCATCGTGTCAATTGGGATCGTGCTTGGGCTCGCTGCGGGTTACTTCGGTGGGATTATCGATAATGTAATCATGCGGTTAGTCGATCTGATGTTCTCGTTCCCCGGATTGCTGTTTGCGATAGTAATCACGGCCATACTTGGTAAAGGGCTCAATTCTGTGATAATAGCCTTTATTATAGTTGGTTGGCCATTCTATGCCCGGCTGATGCGGGGAGAAGTTCTACACATCCGGGAGAGCGATTATATCGCGGCAGCCCGCGCAGTAGGTGCAGGCCCGCTTCGCATTATGTTCCGACATATCTTACCTAACGCTATCTTCGTTATCTTTGCTGTTGCTACACTGGATATTGGCAGCCAAATGGTCGGAGTAGCAGCACTTAGCTTCCTTGGCCTCGGTTCGCCGGTTGGGTATGCCGATTGGGGGCAGATGATAGCGTTTTCGCGCCCGTGGATAGTGGGATCAGCTAACAACCCTACGCAGTTCTGGTATACACTAATTTATCCTGGAGGAGCGATAGTACTGTTCGTACTAGCGTTTGCTCTTCTAGGTGATGCGTTCCGTGACATTCTTGATCCGCGTATGCGCGGTAGTAGGTAAAGATTTGTGAGAGGTCCGGGTCGGCCCTCGACCCGGACTTAATTTTTGTGACATTTGTCACTTTATTTGTGATTAAATTTGTCTCACTACAGCGAGCCGCGATTCGTTTCCTCTTTTTCTGTAGGTACTTATCCTACAATGATGAAGGAGGAAGGAATGGGAAACGTGGTTACTGTCCGAAAAATAATTAGCGGAATTATTGGCTTAGTATTACTCATGGGGATGTTGTTCGGTTGTTCAGATGCTGATAAACCACTAGTCTTGCTGACTGCTCCAGTGGTGAGTGGACCGGCACCGCTCGATGTCTCATTTGATCTTTCCCATTCCGAAGTTCCGGGAAATACGCCGCTCCAGTATACTTTGAACTTCGGAGATGGTACTACACCTGTCACCGGCAGTGATCTTGATCTAATAGTCCATCATACATACGAAGTTGCCGGTACGTTTACCGCTCGCTTGACGGTAACAGATGCTGATGGACATCGGGGTGAGAGTTCTCTGGTAATAACGGTGAGTAATGATGAGCCGCCAGTTGGAACCAGTGTTGGGATGACTGCTCCGGATTTCACCGCCCACACTACCGACGGTGGAGAAATCACGCTCTCCGATTACCGGGGGCAGGTAGTGATCCTCGAGTTTTGGGGTGCGTGGTGTGCTCCGTGCAAAGCGAGTATGCCACATCTGCAGGACTTGTATGAGCGTTATCATTCGCGTGGCTTGGTGGTAATTGCTGTGAGTACGGATCAGGAAGAACAGGATACGATTGATTTCTTGAATGAGAATGGTTACACCGATTTTATCAGTGTATGGGAACCGGGGGGAAAGCATGAAAGCCCGATTACAAAACTTTACGGGGTAGATAGTTCTTTTGTTGGCATCCCGCGTACATATGTACTCGATCGACAAGGGATAATCCGTTACGTTGGCCACCCGATGAACCTCACGGATGAATTCATTCAAGGACTACTGTAGGCGGTCTTCAGCCAGCAATATGTTGTCTTAAAAGTGGTCCACAGCGATATTTGTCCCCTTGCTGAATTTTTGATAAGAGGATATGATCCGTCACTGTGGCCACGAAGACATACGCCCATACAAGTGCTGTATCTTGGAGAGGTGTAACCCCGCTATTTCTCGGGCACCTGGTGAATGACGGGTTTGGAAGTTTCTTCGCTCCATTACTTCCACTTCTGATCCACCGTCTTGATTTGTCTCTGGCAATGGCAGGAGCGTTCGGTACGCTGCGCATTTTGATCAGTTCTATCACCCAACCCGGATTAGGATATCTACTCGATAGGGCGCAGCGCCCTATCCTGGTAGTGGTCGGGCCAGTGCTCACTATCTTTGCTATGGGATTTATCGGAAAAGTAGGCGGTTTATGGCAACTTGCCATTGTGCTTATAGCCGGCGGTTTGGGAACAGCCTTATTCCATCCGGCGAATGCGTCGCTTGTCGCTGCAACGGGAGGGGAAAACCGTGGCTTGGCAATGGCATTTTTTTCTGCGGGAGGAACGTTAGGAGGAGCGATTGCACCGCTCATCATTGTGCCTTATGTCGACGCCGTTGGTCTTGATGGAACGCCGTGGTTGATCATCCCTGCACTAGCAGTTGTGGCGCTGATTGCTGCATCCATCAACAGAAACACTGGTTTCTACCGGTTGACTTCTCCGCCGGCGAAAGAGCGGTTCTCTTTACGCGGCCTTCCTAGTGGGCTTGCTCTCCTTTGGATAGTTATTGTCTTCCGCTCCCTTACCGGGACTTCGTTCTGGAATTTCCTCGCTGTTTTGATTACGGAACGTGGTGCTTCAACTCTTATTGGGGGAGTGGGAATAAGCGTGTTTGCCCTATCCGGAGCGTTGGGAGGGGTCATCGGAGGAACCCTCTCCGACCGTATTGGGCCGAAGCGGGTGATCTTTGGCTCGCTTATCTTGGCCTGTCCGTTTCTCCTTCTGTTTTTGCATGGACCAGCAGAGTTGTCGCTTGTCTTTCTTGGGTTGGCTGGTTTCTTCCTCTTTTCTTCCACTCCGGTTGGGATTGTCGCTGCCCAGCGGCTTCTGCCGGGGAAGGTGGGGTTGGTATCGGGTTTAGTGATGGGGTTTGCGTGGGGAGTGGGAGGGCTTGCACTCACTCCGATTGGCTGGCTCGCCGATCGCTATGGCCTTGCCGCTGTGATGACTGGAGTTGCTTTTCTTCCCATTGTCGGCGCAGCTGTCGTCCTGTTTTATCGCGAATGTAATGTTAATTGAACTAGGCGGGGGCCGAAGCCCCCGCTTTCGTGCTTAATCCTGCGATTCGACGATAAACTGGTAATAGATTGGGATCGGGGTGGCAAAGTCGTCGGCGGACGCCCCCTGTGCGATCGTTACCCGGACGTTCGTCCCGACCACCTGGGGCAACCCAGAGGCAAACTCGGTGAAGTATTTGAGCCCGCGGGCCTGTCGGTCGGAGAATGTTGTAGTGCTCCATGTTCTGAACGGGCCTCCTCCTACTGAGACCTCCACGGTCACTGTGACGGCGTCCCCGTCCCGCAGCTCGGTAAGGTCGATCCAACCGGCAAGGTCAAACGCGGCGGTTGTAACGTTGATCTCCTTGTAGTCTCCTGCCGCGCTGGCGGTGAACGTCCCTTCGTCGTAGACGTAGATCTTCTTGGTCAAGGCGAGAAGCTCCTCGTCCGGTGGCGGAGGCTGCGGCGGCTGGGGATAGGTCCCCTCTGCTCCTCCAAGCCGGTTTAGCAGCTCTTCCAAAAGTTTCTTTATCAACTTGACCTGGTTTTCAATCTCTCTAATCTCCGGTTTGATGGGATCTAGCGTTGGTCCGGAAGGTTCAGGTTCTTTCTCCGATAGCACCGTACGCTTGGGAGGGGGAGGGGGTTCGATATCGAAGCCGTTGGGAAGATCTTTTGCTCCGTACAGGGCGAGCCCGAGGAGCTCCGCTAGCTTGTCGAGCTTGTACTTGAGGAGCGCAACCTGATCAACCAGAGACGACCGATTGTAATCGGGACCGGTATAGGCCGGAGCGGATGTCCTCGGTTCGATCGTATACTCAGTACCGCGGAGGGTGGTTCCCAGTTCCCGTGCCAGGTTGTCCAGCTTTCCCTTCAGCTCGTCGAGCCTCTTTGGGATATCTCCGAGTACCACGTTCTTCAGCTTCTCTCTTAGGTTCGCCTCGTTCATCGTCTCATTGATATCGACTCCGAACAAACCGCGCACGATTGCATCGAGCTTCAGCTCGAGCTCGAGTTGCGCCAACGACATCCCTGAGAGGATTTTTACTACATCGCTGTTACCTTCAAACAACTTTGCCAAATCGTTCAGGACTGAGCTGAAAAGAGCGCCCATAACCGGGCGTTCCGCCGCCCCTAATGCTGCATTGATGATATCGCCAGCTTTTTTGAGAACGGTGCCCACTACTTCATTGCCCCCGCTATCGTGCTGTACCTGAGCCTTCGGGGAAGGGCTCTTCCCTGAAGTTATATCGTATAACAGCTCCGATGCGCCATCGACGACGACGTAATCAAGGTAAGCCTGCGTTTGCGGGGGAAGCTCTTGGCTGAGTCCGATCAGTTGCGATATTTCCGCCCTCCCGGCGAGGATGAATTCGGAATAGTCATGAAGAAGCTTTTTGGTGTAGTCATCCTCCGGTTTGATCGCGGTCAGGTCCTGGGCTGTGGATATGAGGAGCTTGTCGGCCAGCGACATAAAATTCCGAAACCGGTTCCCCGCGTCCGGAGTCACCGTCACCGGCGGCAGTTCAACTTGGGAATCGGGTTGAACGGAGAGCGTTTCGAGGACGGTATCCAGCCGCTTCTGGATGTCATCGATCCCTGGAGCGATCCCTTCCGTCGGCGGGGGAGGGTTCTGGGCCGTTGTTCCCGGGGCGACGTGGAACGGTTGCTCCTTTCCTACCGTCCACTGGCCGATGAGCGCAGCCAGGTTGTCAAGTTTTTGTTCTAGCGTATTCGCTTCGGCAACGAGCGCATCGATTTGGGACCGAAGTGTATTAAGATCACCGGATATTTTGGTAATCGGTTCGGTTTTAATCCCTTGCTCGGCTTCGATCCCCTGTCCGGTGAGGGTGACAACTTGTTGCTTGACTTGAAGGGGCTTTCCTCCTTGTGCGACGATCGTGAAGCTTGAGGTGTAGGAGGTAGCGGCCGTGGGGGTGAAGGTAACGTTGAACGTGATCGAACCTCCGGGTGGGATCGTCACCGGCAATGGGGGCAGGTTCTTGAGTGTAAACGGTCCTGAAGAGAGGTGCCCACCTGAGAAAGCAATCTGGATCACGGTTCCAGCAGTTTCGCTCGATTCCAGGATCTTGAAGGTATAGGTCACTGTCTTAGTCGTTCCCACCCGAACTGGGCCGAAATCAATCACATTTCCGCTGTAGGTCGGTCGTGTGCTCGGAAGGCGGATGTCAACCTGGGAAAAGCCGGGGAATAAGAGACCAAACAGGACGAGTAACAGGAGCAATCCTCCGCAGCCTCTGTTTCGGATGCTCATGACGATCACCTCGTGGTGGAATTTCCGAGAAGAGGAATGCTGTTTACAGGTGGGTAATGGATTGGAATGACTTTTCAGCCTACTACGACAAATGCCCGGCTGTCAACCGCTGCAGTTTGCGGTACGGGGAGTGTTCAGTTATCCTATTTGTGCTATGAAGATCGGGATTCTTACGAGTGGGGGAGACTCCCCTGGAATGAACGCTGCTTTGCGCGCGGCAGTACGAGTTGGAACGGGACTTGGTTTTGAGATGGTGGGGATCAGACGGGGGTTTTCCGGGCTGATCGAGGGTGATCTCGTTCCCCTTGATAACCGTGCTGTTGGCGGCATTATAGAACGCGGGGGGACAATCCTTTACACCGCTCGTTCCAAAGCGTTTCTCACTCCTGAAGGGCAAAAACGCGCCCTTACCACGATCGCCAATGAGCAGTTAGATGGTCTCATCGTCATTGGAGGGAACGGTTCGCTGAGAGGCGCACGGTTTTTGGAGGAACAGGGTGTTCCTACTGTTGGAGTGCCTGGGTCGATTGATAATGACATCTACGGCACAGCGATGGCAATCGGAGTGGATACCGCACTTAACACCGTCGTCGACAGCTTGAACCGGATCCGTGACACTGCTTTGTCCCATGAGCGAGCATTTGTAGTGGAGGTAATGGGAAGAGAATCTGGATATATCGCGCTAATGGGAGGGTTGGCTGGTGGAGCGGAAATCGTTCTCATCCCCGAGGTTCCCGTTTCTTTAGGCAATATTCTTACCCAGGTGGAGAGTGGAATGAAGAAAGGCAAACACCATTCGATCATCGTGGTGGCCGAAGGTTTCTCCCCTAAGGGAACGTCAAAGGGAGGAAAATCCGCTGGTCGGGTGGTGAGCGATTTCCTGGAGGAATCGGGGGAGATCGAAACGCGACTCACTATCCTCGGACACCTGCAGCGTGGTGGCTCACCGAGTGCGTTCGACCGCATACTTGCTTCTCGTCTTGGGGCAGCAGCGGTGCGGCAATTCGATAAAGGGAATACGGGGGTTATGGTAGCTTTATCCGGAAATAAGATAGTGACCGTCTCACTTGAAGATCTCGATAAGGACGGAAGCAATGTCGATCTCGATGTGTACCAGCTTGCCTATGAAGTAGCCACTTGATCCCAGGCCTGACGGGCAAGAACAATCGCTCCATATTCCACTGCGCGGTCTTTGAGAGGACTAAGCTGCACAACCGGCGGCACCACGTTAAGGTGTTTCTTCATCTCCGCTTCCATCGGTGCGCACAACTCAGGATGGTTTATCGCAATACTGCCACCGAGTACGATAGTCTCCGGGTCGTACGCGTTGGAAATCGTGGCGAGGGCAACACCACCGGCAAATATGGCGTCATTGATCACCGCTTGAGCTATTGCATCCCCTTCTTTGGCTGCTCGGAAAACAAGTGGCGGGGTAATATTTGTCAACAGAGCAAAACGGTTGACCTCTCCTGATTTGGTTTTATTTGCGGCTAATTTCAGAAGAAGAGATGTTTCTGGGAAACCATCGTATGCTAGCTTTGCCTGGGCGTTACGTACGATTCCCCGTCCTGAACAGTATGCTTCAACGCATCCGCGATTCCCACATCCGCAGAGAAGGCCACCTTCGCGGACAAGAATATGCCCGATCTCAGCAGCGTTTCCATCTTTTCCTCGCAGTAGCCTTCCATCGCTCCATACCCCTGCTCCAAATCCTGTACTGATTGTGACATAAACAATGTGAAGAGAAGACTTATCAACGATCCCCTTCCCGACGCCAAATTCTACTTCACCAAGGACAGCAGTATTGCAATCATTTTCTAAGTTGACGGGTACGGCGAATTCCTGTTGCAATGGCTCCACTAAAGGAAGATAAAGCGGACGTTGCGGTAGACCATCCGGAATTTCAGGGAGCAATATGTTTGTTGGGTTGAGTATCGATCCTTTGGCGAGCGGTCCAGCTGCGCCGATTCCAATGGCGAGGATCTCAGTTATCCCGGCCTCCTGCATCGCATTGCGTAAAAGAGCAACCGACTTTCTTGCCAATCCGTCATAAGCGCTTCCGTCATCAAAGCGGGTAAAATTTCCAGTTTCCAGCTCCGCTGGTGCTTGAAGCCGAGCAAGCGTTTCGCCTGCGGAATTGGCAATAACAGCCGATAGTTTTGTGCCGCCAATGTCAAGTCCGGCCAGATATACTTCCTTCATCGTTGTGCTAGTTTCTTCTTGAACGATTCGATGAGTTCTACTGGAGTAGGATCGATACCATTCAGGATAGCGAGGTAGTAACTCACGTAATCACCGAAGTAGATCTGGGAAAGCACTTGCGAAATTTCGCTAGTTCCATCCGCTTGGACCACCTCAGTAGACACCTCCTTTTCCTCCAGTAATTCCCGCATGATTTGAATCCGAGCGATATTCTCCGGGTGGTCGTAGTCATTTTTGAGGAAGATGCAGTAAAGACCTTTACGCAATCCTTCGTTTTCAAACGAGAGAATCTCGTTATGATTCAGTTCAGGAACGACGTTCCAAAATGCCGGTTGTTTTGCGTTTTCGTTAATTTGTGTCTTCCAACGCATTGCAACAAGACCAGTGTTATCCGCTGTTCCATAGATAACAGGAATTGTGCGATGAAGGCGCCGTGCAAGTTGCTTTGCCGGATTTTCCTTTTCCGGCACACCGGCATGACATAACTCCTTAACCTTAGCTAGTGATTCGAGCAGCTCATGTCGGTCAATTGCCTGGGCAAGGAGCCCGGCTCGTTCCAATACCACGAGTAAGGGAAGGGCGAGATACCCGGTCGCCGCCCGCGGTTGATATCCTGCAGGAATCCGGAGGAATGGGATTCCATTTACTTGAGCAGTCTCCATCAGCTTACCCCCGCTCGATATTGCTAATGCCGGTAGATCTAGTGCCAACCCCTTCTGTAAGCCGGATAGGGTTTCTGCAGTGTTACCGGAGTAACTTACCGCTGCCAGCAAGGTCGAGGAATTCACAAACGGTGGGATAACGTAATTCCTGTTTATATGCACGGGAATTCTAGCGAACCGCCGTGCAATCTCACCAGCCATCGCGGACCCTCCCATTCCGCACACAAGCAGTTGATCAATCTCAGGTGGCAGGGTTGGGGAAAACCGCTCTCCGAGCAATAGTGCCTCTCTACACTGCTCAACATAATGGTCGAGGACTTCGGCCATTCCGCTTATATCGTACTTTTTCAATTGGCTTGTAACGTCTAGCTCTCTCATAATAAACTAATGATAACAGCAATGTTCCGATCTTTCTAAGGAGGAGAGCTGAACTCTGGCAGGGGTAAGGCGGCATTATTCATATTAAATCTCGGTATTTATTGGGGATGCATCCCGATTCTGCTGGTATTTTTCGGGGTGAGAATCGATCGAGCTGTGGGACTGCCGACAGTCCCGGCTTATGTCGGACTGCCAGTTGGGGTTTTCCTTACCGGGGCGGGAACGATCGGTGCTTTGTGGTCCACAGTGACACTCTATCTCTGCGGAGGAGGCTTACCGATCGCAGTACTACCACCGACCCGACTAGTAAAGGAAGGACCGTACGGAGTTTCCCGTCATCCGCTGTATCTATCATTTCTTTTGTACCTTATTGGATGGGCAGGTATAGGGGGCTCACCTTCCGCGGCAGCTATCGTCCTATTTATTGCTTTAATTGTCGGGCTTTACACTGTATTTTATGAAGAACCGGTACTCATTCGCCGCTTTGGAGATGAATATAGGAGGTACAAAGACGAAGTGCCGTTTGTATTCCGCCGTCGCGATGCCTCTGGGCCGGGAATCCTGTATTCAATTTCTTATATCATCGGAAAGCCGCTTGTCCGAATCTTCTTCCCCATCAAAATCTTGGGAGAGGAGAACCTGCCTCAAGCGGGCCCGTTGCTTTTGATCGCCAATCACGCCTCTTACCTCGATTCGATACTTCTCATTGCAGCAGCCAATCGCTACATTCGTTTTCTCACTACAGGAGAGATGTTGCGGACAAGATTTGGAAGGTGGTTTTTTCTCCGCACAGGATCAATCCCAACAAATCGGTACAGAGTTGATCCTGCTTCAGTACGTGGATTTTTCTCCGCACTAACCAGAAAAGCAATTGTGGGATTGTTTCCAGAAGGGGAGCGCACGTGGGATGGGCAACCACTGTCGGTTCCCCCAACGGTGAAACGACTTCTTCGTCGCGCTGGGGTCCCAATTGTTGCTGTCCGAATCACGGGAAGCTACGCGGTATACCCCCGTTGGGCAGTGTACCCGCTTCCCGGTCCGATAACAGTTGAGTTCTTCCCCCCCGTGGGATCGGATGAAGTAGAGAAAGCCCTCGCCCGAATCGCAGTGGAAAGCGATGGAAAAACATGGTTTCCCCGAAGTGCCCGCGGGATTGAGCTTGTCCTCTGGGCATGTCCTGTCTGTAACACGATTGGGAGTATTAAACCGCGGAGGAGACGAGTGAGCTGTACTAATTGTGGCGAAGTGTGGTATCTTGATCGCCGTATGCGTTTGTGGGATAGTGCGAACAAGCCGTCCACTCTTGCCGCACTTGCCTCCGCCATCCCGGCAGATGATATCCTCGAACAGTTGGATGAACTTGTGTCGATAGGTTCGGTTGAAGTTTACTCGGGGAAGGACAAGCTAACCCGGCTTGCCATTGGGGAGGCTGTCTACCGTCAGTTTGCGATTCATGTTGGTAAGCGTGCGTTTCCTCTTGCCACAGCACGCATCATTCGACTCGAAGGGAAAGACCGGTTGGATATAGGATTTATCAATGGTGAGAGATTACGGCTGCGCTTTCTTCGGGATAGCCCGTTGAAATGGGCTTGTTTCTTGCGACTCCGGCTTGGGACTGACAAGGCTGGTTCTTCTCTTGAACTAAAGCAGTAAGTTTTTACGAATACATCGATTATGCTTTGACAATTAAACTATGGATTTATATGATTCAAATATCATGAGGACAATGCGCACGGCTCTATGTACTCTACTAGCAATATTGACCATAAGCTTATCGGTGGTTGGAAATACTTTTACTGCAGCGCAGCGTGTGCGGGCTGGAACGGCTGTAGCCGGCGCGCTCCTCAGTACAGGAATAATGGGGGCAACGGCGTTTTCCTTACCGCCGGAGCGCACCTCTCTTACCGACCGCCTCTGGCTTGTCCTTCCGGTAGCGGGAGTAGCCGCTATTACTGGGGCTCTTGCTGGCTGGTGGGTCGCTGATGCTGCGCTTGACCTGCGTCCTTCTCTCAGTTTATCTCCCCTCGTTGGCGCTGGCTTGGGGATGCTGGGCGCTGCATTTGTTGGAGGAATCAGTTTCGCCGTTGCACTTGCGGTAGCGATTCCTGCTATCGATGCCCCATCGGATTATTGGGGGAGAGATTTTACCTACCTCCAATCAGTCGAGATGGGATTTCTCGCTGGCGCGTTCTGGGGCGGGATTGCTGGGATACCTGCGGGAGCAGTTGCTGTATCCATCATTTCGATATATATGCACTTTTAGCTTTTCTCTCTATCACGTTGTTTTGGCACAGTGGGGGTGCTTCTTGTACAGTAGAACTACAAGGAGGTGTAATCAATGAAAATATTCCGGTTGTTCCTGGCCGTTATTGTGATTATCGCTTGGGGGAGCATGTTTCAGGTAGTCGGCTCTGAGCTGCCTCTGTTTCCGGTCGCCACCCTGACGGATCTTTTAAGCTACCCTCAGTCCGTTCCGACGAGTACCCGACCGGCCGAGCAGCTCCTCTACGTGACTACCATTCCGGAAAGCGACCTTGTCGTTGTTTTCCGCCCGATCACAGAGTCCGAATACGGGGCGTTTCAGGTGCAGGCGATTGGATATCAGATCATCGAGCGACAGATGCTTGCCGCGGCGATCGTCCTCCCGTTCGTCACCGAGGCTGATATCGCCGGATTCTCCCCAAAGCTCGTCACATTTTTGGAGCAGCAGGTGAATGCGATCAGTGGGTTTTCCGTGTTCTCGCTACCATGACGATAGGAGATTCCTTGATGGTAATCCCTTGATGTCCCGATCTTTTCCCGGAAATACAGTATCAAGGCAGGGACGCTTTATCGCGGTCTTTGAGGAACAAAGTAAGGGCGTTATTCGTAGTGACGACGCTCACTTCCTGCAAGGGGATTTCCTTAATCCGGGAGATTTCCTCGACGACATAGCGGACATAAATCGGTTCATTCCGCCTGCCGCGGTGCGGTACAGGGGTTAGATAGGGGCAGTCCGTCTCCACGAGGATCCGGTCGAGCGGAATATCCTTGACCGCCTGGCGCAGGACCTCGTTTTTGGGGAAGGTGAGCGGCCCGCCAATCCCTAGGTAGAGGCCGAGCGCCATAAATTCTTGAGCAAGCGTGAGATCGCCGAGGAAGGAGTGGACGACGCCGTGTTTGGGGCGATGCACTCGCAGGATCCCGAGCATGTCCGTGGTTGACTCGCGATTGTGGATGATCACTGGGAGGTTGAGTTCGTTCGCGAGTTCGATTTGTTCGATGAACACCTCCCGCTGCACCGGCCGAGGAGAGAGATTGCGGTAGTAATCGAGCCCGATCTCACCGATTGCCACGACTTTCTTCTGCTGCGCCAGCTCACGCAGCCCGCGCTCAACTTTTTTATCGAACGTCTTCGCTTCGTGTGGGTGCACCCCGATCCCGGCCCAGATCGCCCGGTGGCGTTCCGCCAGTCTTACGGCCTCCCTGCTCGAGGGGAGATCCACTCCCACGGTGATAACCCCGATGTGCTCGGCGAACGCCCGGGCGATCACCGCGGCGCGGTCGGCATTGTAGTCGGAGGAATCGAGGTGAGCGTGGGTATCGATGAGCTCCAGTCTCTCAAGAACTGTCATCTTCGACCTCTTTGATCGCGTGTGGGAGTGTAGCTATAAGGTCGCGCGGGATGATCGCGCGTTCGGCCCGGTCGCGGGCGAGGTAATCGGCGGTATAACCGTGCAGATACGCTCCGAGGATCGCCGCTTCATCCGGAGTTGCCCCCCCGGCAAGGAGTCCGGCGATGATCCCGGTGAGGACATCCCCGCTCCCCCCGGTGGCGAGCCCGGTATTTCCGGTCGGATTGAGAGTGACTGCACCGTCCGGTGTCCCGATCGCAGTCGGGCGCCCCTTGAGAAGGAGGGTCACTCCGTGCGTTTGTGCGAAGGAACGTGCGATTTCGATCCGCTCGGCATCAACCTTGTCTGTTTCCAAATCGGTTAGCCGTGCCATCTCGCCCGGATGCGGGGTGAGGACGGCACGGCCGGCTACGTTCTTCAGGGAAGAGAGATCAGTAGCGATCCCGAATAGGGCGTCGGCATCGAGCACGATCCGTCCTCTCACCTTCTTCAGCAGAGAGCGGACGAACTCGCCCGTCTTGGGTGTGCGTCCCAAGCCGGGCCCGATCGCGACGACATCGGCGTGGCTGATCGCATCTTCCAATTGGGAAACCGCGCTCAGTCCGAGGTGCCCGTCCGCTTCCGGAAGCGGGAGGGTGAGAGCTTCGGGTACCGCCGCGGCTACGATGGGGAGTATCGACTCCGGACAGGCGACGGTGACGAGCCCAGTCCCGGCGCGCAACGCTCCGAGGGTGCACATGATCGCCGCACCGCTCATTCCAACCGAGCCGGCGACGATTAGCACGCGACCGAACGTGCCTTTGTGCCCGGCCGGCGGACGGACGGGAAGATGGTCACGTACCCAATTCCTGTCTGTCACATATGCGATCGGGGCGATCTCATCCCACAACGTTTCCGGATAGCCGACCGGAACGACCTCGATCCGACCGCAGACCCCCCGCGCTGGATAGAGCAGATGGGCCGGTTTGTACGCCGCCATGCAGGCGGTGATATCGGCGTGAACCGCTTCCCCGATCACCGCACCGGAATCCGAAGGAATACCGGTTGGCAGGTCGATGGCCACTCGCAGGGCAGAAGCGCGGTTGATCTCCCGTACTATTTCGAGATACATACCGGAAAGCGGGCGATCTACCCCAATTCCAAGCAGTCCGTCGATCACGCAGTCAGCGGTTTGCAGAGCCCGTTTTAGCTCGCCAATATCTGCAAGTTGGTTAAGAACCTCGGGCCAGGCAGCGGCCAAGGCTCGTGCCTTTTCTCCCGTTGTTGGGCCCAGTTCATCGACCGGTGCTGTTACGAACGCGCGCACCCGAAACCCCATGCGGGCGAGCAGCCGCGCTGCGACGAGCGCATCCCCGCCGTTACCTCCCTTCCCGGATACAGTGACGATATTCCTCCCCGGGGAGCTTCTCGCAACGATACGCGCGACTCCAGCACCGGCGCTTTCCATGAGCGCCCCTGCAGGAATTCCCGCTTCTACCGCCGCTCGGTCGAGTGTCTTTATCTGCGCCGCGTTCAGAACCTTGTCCATCCTGAACAGTGATGTTAACAATGATCGGCTGATCATTCACATCGAAAAAGAAGCGGGGGGTATTTCACCCCCCGCTCGTCAGGGAAAATCTAGAACCCGTCTTCGTTACTCACTGGGTGCAG
>CAZZJU010000006.1:0-30576 GCA_964654805.1 uncultured Thermotogae bacterium
TACCAACCGGCATTCCGAGTCTGGGGACAATAGCAACCGCATCGGTAGAATAAGGAGCAATCTCCGGCTCAATATTCCTCCCCGGATATACCGCGCGCAGGAACCGCTGCACCCACGGATTCGTGAGATCCGAGACGATCGGAGACTTATCGTTAATGACTCGCGCCGAGAACCCCGTTCGGTACTCACGCGCTGTTTCGCGCCCTAACCGCTCGATCGTGTGTATCACCTCTTCGCGCGCCTGGGCTGATACCGTTCGCGAGTCGATCCGTACCCGTGCCTGCGCCGGGACAATGTTCACCTGTACTCCGCCATGGATCTCACCGACATTGAGCGTGGTGCGGCCTCGCCCCGCGACCGCTTCCCAATGCGCCGCAGCGCTGTACAGGGAAAGTACGAACTGGGTCGCCGGCAGGATCGCGCTTACTCCGATCTCCGGGACTGAGCCGTGCGCCGCCTTCCCCGTGAACTCCGCTTCGACCCACAGCTCACCCTTCTGTCCGATATACCCCCTGCCGCCGGTCGGTTCAGTGATAAACAGGAACCGCGCATCGTCGATCAAGCCCGACTCCGCGACCTTTGCCGCGCCGCGGTAAGCGCTCTCTTCGTCCGCAGTGAGGGCAAGGACAAGGTCGTACTCCAGGGTGATTCCCTGGCGCACAATTTCCCGCGCGATTTGGATGATCATCGCAACCCCGCTTTTCATGTCCGCTGCTCCCAGTCCGTAGATCCGATCTCCCTCAAGCTCGGCAGCGAACGGCGGATGGGACCACTCGTGTTCGTCAGAGCGAACCGTATCTAGGTGGCCGCAAAGTACGATTGAGCCTTCACCCTTACCCTGTATCCGCGCTACCACCGAGCTTCTTCCCTCGGCAAGTGGGACGCGCGTTGAATCTATCCCGGCATTGTTGAGAACATCTTGAACAAAATCGGCGATTACGTCCTCGTCACCAGGCGGGTTCACGCTCGGGATGCGCACGAGCTCCCGCGTGAGTTCAACCGTATCTCTCAGCACTTTGTCGTCGATCTCGATCACATGATCCTCCTCAGTTTGGGGTCGAGTCGATCACGCAGAGCATCCCCCAACAGGTTCACCGAGAGCACCGACAGTGCGAGGAACACCCCGGGGAAGACGATAATCCACGGCGCGCGGAGGATGTAGGTGCGCCCTTCATTCATCATCCCTCCCCAGCTCGGCAGGTACGGCGGGATCCCAACCCCAAGGAAGTTGAGCGCCGCAACGTCCATCACCGAGAACGCGAAGGTGAACGTTGCCTGCACGATCACCGGCGAGATGAGGTTGACCGTGATATGACGCAGGAGGATGCGCATCGGGCTCACCCCGAGGGCGTGAGCGGCTTCGACATAGGTGTTCTCCCGCAGAGACAGAGTGGAGCTGTACACCACGCGGACCATACGCGGTGCCCACACCATTCCCACAGCGAGTATCACGTTGAACACACCGGGTTTTCCAAAGATCGCCATCAGCGCCAGAGCGAGGATGATCGCCGGGAACGCCATTATGGCATCGACAAGCCGCATCACAACCAGACCGAACGTATCGTAGAATCCGGAGAGCATCCCGATCGGAAGTCCGATCACCAGGGCGAACGCAGCTATAGCCAATCCGAGGAGCAGAGTTATCCTTGTCCCGGCCAATGTGCGGCTCAGGATATCGCGGCCGAAGTGATCGGTTCCAAAGAGGTGGGTTATACTCGGTCCTTCTAGCCGATCAGCAAGGTTCAAACCATTTGGGTCGTACGGGGCGATTGCCGTGCCCGCTGCCGCGATAAATATCAGTACTCCGAGCATCACCAAGGCGAACAGGGTGGTTTTCCGTTTCGTAGCGAACTTGGTAAACGCAGCGAGATATATGGCAATATTCTCGTATACCGGCGATGTTCTCCTCATCCTCAGATAAGCGGGCACGTTTTTCATCGGTAACGGATCCTCGGGTCAAGCATGGCGTACGTAAGGTCAGTAACAAAGTTGACCATCACGTACAGGACAGCGACGACCATCATGATCCCTTGAATCACGGGATAATCGCGTTTCAGCACCGATTGCACAATCAGGCTTCCTACACCAGGGAGGGCAAATACGTTTTCTGTCACCACTGCCCCGGAGACGAGTGAAGCGAAGGTGAACGAAATAACGGTAACCGTGGGAATGGCGGCGTTTCTCAGCGCATGCTTAATGATGACCGCCCACTCCGATAGCCCCTTTGCCCGGGCGGTGGTGATGTAATCGCCCCCCAGTACATCGAGCATGCTCGAGCGAGCGGTGCGGGCGACTAAAGCGGCATTTACGAACCCAAGCGATATAGCGGGCAAGATCAGGTTCTTCAAGTTGCCGATATCTCCGGTGGCAAGGACGGACGTGAATCCTGAACTCGGGAGGAGGTGAAGCTTTCCCGCCACCACCACCATTAGCATCAACCCTAGCCAAAAACTTGGGATCGATGCGCCAGCAAGAGCCACCAAAAGAAGTGAGTTGTCCATCCAGCTGTTCGGGCGGATTGACGAAATCACTCCGGCCGGAATTCCGAGTCCGACGACGACCATAAGTGCCATAATCCCCAAAAACACACTTGTCTCAGCACGTTGGCCGATCATTCGCAACACCGGCTGACGCGAGAACAGGGATTCCCCGAGATCTCCATGGAGGAAATTCACAATGTAGCGGTAGTACTGAACACCGATCGGTTGATCCAATCCCCAAGTTGCACGCAGTTTCTCTATCTGCTCCGAGGTAGCGTTCGGCCCCAGAAGCACGTCGGCGGGATCGCCCGGTATCAGCTGCATGAAGATGAATGTGATGCTGATCACCAAGAAGGTGCTCACAATCATCCCGCTCCCTCGCCGTACGATGAACGATAACACCGCGCTTCCTCCTTACTTCATGTAAGCGGCCCCTCAGCCGCAGTCAGCAGAGGGGCCGCGTTCCCTAACTGTCTACTTTCGCCAAGAGTTCCAGAAGTACGGCGAAAGCATCGGCGGACGAGCTTTGGTCCCATAGCCGCCTCCGATCTCAGCACGCATCAGGTGGAGCTGATAAGCATCACCGAACTTGATCGCTGGCACCTGTTTGTACCACAGGCGCATGATTTCCTCCCACTTGGCGTAGCGGGCCTTGAAGTCGGTAATCTTGTTCAGCTGATCCCGCAGAACCTGTATCTCTGGGGTATTCCACCAGCCGGCGTAGTTCGGGTTGAGCATCAGGACGAGTGACGGATCCGGGGTGGTGCTGTAGTAGGAGAATGCGAGCTCCCACTGCGGATCATCCACATTATTCCGCCGCGCGAAGAAGGTCGCCTTGTCGTATACCTGGAGGTCGACGTTGAACCCGACCTTCTCCAGCTGATCCTTGACCACGAGCGCCTGGTTGTACTGAGCGGTCATGTCCTGAGCAACGATAATCCTGATCGGCTCCCCGTTGTAACCGGCTTCCTTCATCAGTTTCTTCGCCTTAGCCGTGTCGTGTTGGTTGTACGCCTCGGTCCCGGCAGTGGTGTACCATCGAATCCCCGGCGCGAAGTAGCTTCCGTCCAGGCTCCAGAATGTGGGATCCCCGTAACCGGCGGCCATGATCGGGGCCATGTCCAGAGCAGCGAGGATTGCCTGTTTCAGGGTGTAATTGGTGGCAAGCAGGCTCTTCTTATTATTGATCAGCATGATCGGATAAATCGGTGGGTGATTGGTGATGATCGGGACGATGTTCTTATCGCCTTTGACCGTGGACAGAAGGTCACTCGGAATGTTCACAGCGTAGTCGTAGGTTCCGGCCTGGACACCGATAAGCCGAGCGTTATCCTCGGGGACGAAGAAGAACTGAAGTTTATCGAAGTAAGCGACTTTCTTGCCAGCAAACCCACTCGCCGGTGTGGATACGGCAGAGTACTTATCGAACCGCTCGAGGAGAATGTAATCCCCGGCTTTCCACTCAACAAACTTGTAAGGACCGGTCCCGATCAAATTCTTGGGAGCGATCGGTTGATCACCGGCTGCCTCCACCACTTCCTTCGGGTAGATGCTCGGTCCGCCATAGATGTTTGCAAGATACGTGGTCATCGGTGCGAACGGTTGATCGAGAGTGAGCACAACAGTGTAATCATCAGGCGCGGAAATATCAGTTACGTGCGACCAAAGGGCCTTGGAAGTGAGACCGTATTTACCCCATCGCTTAAGCGAAGCGACCACGTCGGCGGAGGTCATTTCCTTGCCGTTGTGGAACAGAACCCCATGTCGGAGATGGAACGTGGCTACAGTGCCGTCGTCGCTCAACTCCCAGCTCTCGGCGAGCATCGGCTGTGGGGTATAAGTCGCGTCGAACGCGAACAATCCTTCGAGAACGTGCCGTGCGGGAATGCTTGCCGCAACTCCGGTCGTCATCTGCATATCCAACGTTCCGGGCTCCGAAGCTAAAGCACAGCGGAAAGTCCCTCCGTATTTGGGCTCATCCGCCATCACAACAATTCCCACCAAAAGTAGCGAAATAGTCAATAAAACCGCTATTAAAGTTTTGTTATTCAAAATTGCCTCCTTTTCTTTTTGATTCGTGGACATCGGCTCAATTCGTGCCTCTCTCGATTCTCACCCCCTTTCTTTGGGAAGCTGTATCAGGGTGAACCCCAGCCATCATAAGGCCGATGGTTTCCACTTCCACGCCCTCCCGTGGCATTATTCCCATGATCTTCCCTTCGTAAATAACAGCGATTCGATCGGCTAAATTTAAAATCTCATCCAAGTCCTCTGAGATCAGGAGTATTGCGCATCCTTTTCCCCGCTGCTCAATCAACCTGCGATGCACGTATTCCGTGGCGCTGACGTCGAGGCCGCGTGTGGGCTGCGCGGCCACGAGGACGCGCGGGTTGCGCGATAGCTCCCGAGCAAGGATCAGTTTCTGTATATTCCCTCCAGAAAGGCTTTTTACCGGTGTTTTCCGCGAAGGAGTTTTGATATCGAAGTCCTTGATCAGGCGATCGCTCTCTTCGGATATGCGGGCGAAATTCAGGAATATCCCGTCCGCGTAAGGGGGACGGCTATGATCCTTTAAGATCAAGTTCTCCTCCACGCTAAACTCGACCACCGTGCCATCGACCATCCTCTCCTCCGGGATGTAAGAAAGCCCCTGATCGAGGAGCTGTGCCGGAGATGCTCCGGTTACATCGTGTCCGTCGATTAGGACCTTTCCCGCTGTCGGATGGCGCAGTCCGGCGATCACCTCAGCCAGCTCTCTCTGCCCGTTCCCCGATACACCAGCCAGTCCCAGGATCTCGCCCGCCCGCACTTCCAGGTCAATTCCGCGCAACGTCTCAACACCAGCATCCCCCTGTGCTCGAAGACCTTCCACCGCCAAGCGGACATCCCCTTTCTCCACAGGAGGGCGGTCAACGCGAAACAGAACTTCTCGCCCCACCATCAAGCGAGCCAATTCTTCCTTGGTCGCTTCAGCGGTGGGAACTGTGTCCACCACCCGGCCATCTCGCAGGACGGTTACCCGATCGCTCAGTCCGATCACCTCGTGGAGCTTATGGCTGATGAAGACAATCCCATGGCCTTCTTTCACCATCTGTTTCAGAATTTGGAAGAGCTCATCAACCTCCTGAGGGGTCAGAACGGCCGTGGGTTCATCAAGGATGAGAAGGGAGGCTCCGCGGTAGAGAACTTTCAAAATCTCGACCCGTTGCTGTTCCCCCACGGAGAGTTGCCTGACTTCGGCAGTAGGATCCACATGCAACCCGTACAGTTTCGCCAGTTCTTCTATCCGAGCGGAAACGCGGTCCAAATCCAGGACGAAGCGACGAGAAGAGGGAAGCCCCAACGCAACGTTTTCCGCCACGGTAAAAGTGGGAACAAGCATGAAGTGCTGATGCACCATTCCGATTCCGTGACGTATCGCATCGAGTGGAGAGTAGAAACGCACAGATTCGCCGTTGACTAGTATCTCACCTGCATCGGGACGGTACAGACCGTAAAGGATCTTCATCAAAGTGCTCTTCCCCGCCCCGTTCTCCCCAAGGAGGGCGTGGATCTCACCAGCATGGACGTCGAAGTCGATGTGGTCATTCGCTAACACTCCGGGAAACTGTTTGACAATCCCGTGTACTTCCAGTGTCTCGACTTTCTGCGCCGTTACTATCGCCACGCCTTTCCTCCACTCAACAAGTTATGACGGCCGGGGCCAGCTGCCCCGGCCGTTTACGTTGCCTCAATCACTAAGGTTGATTTTGATCTTCCCGTTTATTATGTCATCCACTGTCTGCCCGATGAGCCCTTCCGGGTTGACCACAACTTTCAGCCCGCCGTTAGCCAGGGTGAGCGGGAATACTTTTCCGCCCTTGGTCCCCTGTTGGATCAATTTAATCATCGGCTTCAGGGCGACAGTCCAGTCGACTACTACGCTGCTAACAACGATCTTGGGAGCAAGTGGGCTTTGGTCAACATCGTACCCGAACCAGAGGACTCCGTGTTTTTTAGCAACACCGATTGCCCCGACCACCATCTGCGACGTACCGGTGAGGACATCGGCACCGGCATTGATCATCGTTCGCGCCGTCTCGGCGGCAAGGGCAACGTCACTGTACGATCCGGTCCAGGTGACGCTCACTTTGGCATTAGGATTAGTGGCCTTAACTCCGGCCTTGAACCCTTCTGTATAACGCTTCGCATCACCGGTCTCTATCGGCCCTATCACCCCGATGACCCCGCTCTGCGAGAGTTTGGCCGCGAGGACACCCTGTACATAACCTCCCTGCTCAGAATACGGTTGATAAGAAAAGACGTTGGTAATCCCCATATCGGAGAATGTGTTTGCTGTAGATCCCCACGCGAATGCCACGTTCGGAAAATCGGGCGCAATGTCGACAAGCGAGCTCCCGTACTGCGAACCGTGGGCGATAACTAGATCGTACCCTTGACTTGCATAGTCACGGATCGCTGCAGCCGCATCCGCAATTACGTACATGTTTTCTGAGTAATCAATCTGGAAATTGTCCTTTCCCATTTCCTTCTGAATCGCTAACAGAGCCTCATACATGCTCTGACTCCAAGCCGAGTCGTTAATTGTGCTCGGCATTACGAACGCCACACGAAATGGCTTCGCCACAGCCAATAATCCGAACGATGAAAAGACAATCCCAATAACCAGCACACTAATCGCCAGTTTTTTCATCTAACCCTCCTTAAATTCGGTTTCCCTTTGATGCTTACTATGATGATTTTTCTCGATTCGACCACCTCCATTTCGCTTAGCTCTCACCGCGTTCGAACGGTTTGTTCAACGCCGCGGGTGTGTTAACACGCCGTTTGGCCATCGCCGCCAGCACGAGTATCGTCACGATGTAGGGCAACATGAGGGCGAAATCCGACGGGACATTGATCCCGGCGACTTGTAACCAAACTTGAACTGCGTTCACTGTGCTGAACAACAACGCACCGAGAAGGACTCCTGAAGTGCGCCATCCCCCAAAATAGACGAGGGCCACTGCGATGAACCCCATTCCGTTTGTGAGGTTCTGTTGAAACGTGTTGAGAAGGGCGATAGAAAGGGATGCTCCAGCAACACCGGATAGCGTTCCTCCCAAGATGACAGTGATATAACGTATGCGGTTGACGTTCACCCCAAGGGAATCAGCCGCCTCCGGCTTTTGGCCAGCAGCACGTACCTTCAATCCAAATGGAGTTTTGTTCAAAACAAACCATGCTATAGGAACCAACGCGAACGCGACGTACACGAGAATATTATGATGGAAGAATATTCTCCCGATTACCGGGATCGCGGCCAGTCCGGGAATAACGAGATCTGGAAAACCATTTATCGTTTGCACATGCCCGATCGTCATCCCGAATAGCAGGGTGCTCAATCCGAGGCCGAAAATATACAGTCCGATTCCGCTTATCCCCTGTTCAGCCTTCATAGTGACGCTGATCACTGCCATTAAAAGACCAAGTAGTGCCCCAACTGCCGCGGCACTGAGAACCCCTAATGAGAGGCTCCCCGTTTTCAATACGATGAAGAAAGCAATATAAGCTCCCATCAACATGATTCCATCCACTCCCAGGTTGAGAACACCGCTCAGTTGTCCAATCGTCTCACCGATTGCGGCGTACAGATAGGGAGTGGCGAGGCGCACAGCGGAACTGGCGATACCGGCGATGACCGATCCGATCACTTTTGCGCCTCCTCAACAGCGGTTTTATTTCCCATCGTAGTCTGATCAACCCGTTTTGCCTGTCGACGACGCAGAATCTCACTTCCCACTACAAACAGAACGATCAGCCCGTTCAACGCCACCATCAGTGCTGAGGGAACCTGCACAGCCCGCTGCATCTTGTTGGCTCCGGTAAGCAAGGCGCCAAGCAGGAACGAAGCGGGTATTGTCCCGAGCGGATGCAGCTGGCCAAACAACGCAGCTACGATACCGTTGAACCCGGCGCTTCCGGTAAACCCGAATGCAGACCCATCGGTGAACATACGATGGTGCAGGCCGAGCACTTCTACAGCTCCTCCTAACCCGGCGAGAGCCCCAGCCAAGAAAAGCGACAGCACCATATACCGCTTCACATTTATCCCTGCCCCCACAGCAGCGCGTAGATTTTTTCCCACAACCCGTATCCGGAAACCGATTGTAGTGCGCCAGAGAAACACGTAAACCAAAATAGCAAATAGAACTGCTATAGCCGCACCAAGATGCAACCTTGTGGGAACAAGGCGGGGAAGGTCGGCCGCGTGGGGAAGGCGAGCCGTTTGCGGAATAAATGATCCTAATTTAATTTGCAACGGATCCATCATCGGACCACGCAGAAGATAATTCATCCCGAAAACAGCGATATAATTGAGCATTATCGTGCTCAAAATCTCGTTTACATTGAAGTAGGCTTTAAGAAATCCAGCGATTCCCCCCCACAGGGCCCCAGCTATCGTTCCAACAAGAAGAGAAACGGTAATGAGAAGCCATCCCGGCCAGTGCGGAAAAGTAAGCGCTACAGCAGTAGCGGATATAGCCCCTACAACCAGTTGTCCCTCTCCGCCAATATTGAGGACCCCTCCACGAAAAGATATACAAATACCGAGACCAACGAACAACAGAGGGGTTGCCTTGACTATCGTGTCGGCAAGTGCGTTCATACTGCCGAACGCTCCAATAAATAGTGCCTCATAAGCTTTCCAAGGATTCGATCCGAGAAGGGCGAGCATGATCCCGCCAATTAACAGGGCAAAGAATACCGCGGCAACCGGAGTGAGGTTTACTAGAAGCTCCCGCACCCTCCGGTTCTGCATCTATTCCTCCTTAATTAACGAGCGGAAACCGCTTTCTGCATTCTCTCCCAATGCTCCCGCATCTTGCGCGCGGCAAGCGCGGGCTTACCAGCGGCCACTGCTTCCAGGATCTCGTCGTGCAGGCTGGCAACTTCTTCTAACCCAAGTCGATTCTTGAAATAATAGTCGCGGGTGAATTCCCGATAGAGCTTTTGGTCCATTGTGTTAACAAGCGGAGTCAACACAGCAGCCAGCAGGGTATTTCCGGAAGCTTCCACCAAAGCGAGATGAAACTCCTTATCCTTGCTGAAATAAGAATCGAAATCGTCCGTTTTCGCAAGCTCCTTCAACTCCGCGTGAATTGAGCGCAGCTTTTCCACGTGCTTAGCGGTACGCTTGCGTGCGGCAAGAGCAGCAAGGGGAGGTTCAAGAAGCTCGCGCGCTTCCATGATCTCCAGGCAGCTTGCCTCGTCCTCGATTAACAGGAACAATTCCTGTTCAAGCGCGTCGCTCGGGTTACGAACGTAATTTCCACTTCCTGGCTTCGATTCGATAAGGCCGACTGCAGTAAGGGCGGAAAGTGCCTCTCGGATAGTAGGACGGCTTACTCCCATCTTCTCCGCGAGTTCATTCTCTGACGGCAGTTTACTACCGACCGGATAATCCCCTCTCTTTATCGCCGCGATGATCTGTTCGGCCGCTATCGCAGAGACCTTTTGGGGACGCACCTTCTCAAACGGCATGCACTCACTCCCGATCGGTTAGCTTGTTATTCAGCCAAGCTGTATGATAGCATTACCGAACCGGGACGTCAATAGCTGACGCAAAACCGTGTCTATTTCAGCAAAAGCAGCACGACCACCTTTCTTAACAACTTCCGCCAATGCTGTATCTCAAACCTCGCGACGGAGACATATCTAAAGCCGGTTTTAAATGCCCACCGTTGCGACAATAAAACCTCAGCTCTTACTCGTATGAAATTTGGATGGATGAAAGAGAAGCTTGTTCTGTTATTAAACCGACAACACCCTTACTCGGACAGTTGAGACTGCTTCAATTGGAATATTTATTCCCTTCCTCAACAACGGGTATTATTCGACTCCGTTCCGTATCTACTATGCCAAGATCTGATATTTTATAATAAGGGCTCACTGTCAAGCTTAGAACAGTGAGCAACGCTAGCGGGTTCTTGTGCCTAATCCCTAATGACCTCAGCAATGACTCTATTTCCCGCTGTTTATCCGCTACCTCCTTAAGATCTTGATCGCTGATTAAGCCACCGATGGGGAGTTCCAACGACGCTTGCTGCTCATCATCCACTACCACCATTCCGCCACCCATTTGTATCACCATATTTGCTGCCCGTGCCATAGATTTAGGGTCTTTTCCAATTATCAGCAAATTATGGGAATCATGAGCAAATGAAGTGGCAAAGCCCCCCCTACGCAGCCCTAATCCCTTAAGTAATCCAATGCTCCCTGTAGGCTGTCGCTCTCTCCTCCGAAATACAGCTATTTGTACCAGGTCTTTACCACTGATATTTGGATACCCATCTTCAAATACCATGTCATCTCGTATCAAATCGGTGACAGAATTCTCCTGGTTGACTGTTATTATATGGACTTGTAATTTAGTTGTGTCCTTGCGGTCGACCATGCGAAAGTCTGCTGCCTTGAGCTGCCGAAGTGTTAAGGAACTGAGAAATCTACTCGCGTTCTTCGTCGCCACGAACATTTGAGGAGTAAATGGTCGTCCCTTTACAAACACCTGGGTTGGAGTGATATTACTCAGTTCGTGTACCGTAAAAAAATTAGCGGTCTTGCCAGGGGTTATACTGCCCAATTCGTCCAAGTTTAAGTACATCGCTGGCCGTATAGTAGCAGATGCGATAGCATCAACCGGATCCCAGCCGTTGGAGATCGCCAACTGTACCACATGATTTAAGTGCCCCTTCTCCAACAGATCCGCAGGTGGAGTATCATCTGTCACAAGAAGGATTCTGGAGCGGTCTTTTAACCGCATAACAAATGCAACGTTCTCCGGACATAGAGACTTCCGTTGGAGCATCACATACATTCCTTTGCGTAACTGCTCGTGCATCTTGCTCGGGTTAGTCAGCGTGTGGTCCGATCTTATGCCATACGCGATGTATTTCGATAGCTCTCTACCCTTCAGTGTCGGGCAGTGTCCTTCGATGCTAAGGCCCATGCGCTTGGCCGTTATTAATATCTGGATAATGTCTTCGTCTTCTGCCAAAACACTCCGGTAGTCCATTACTTCACCAAGTGCCTTGACATTTTCCAAAGCGGAAAGCTTTTCCACTTCTCTCGCTGTAATTACAGCGTTGCCGGTCTCTAAACGCTTTCTGGTCGGAGGAACGCAACTGGGAATCGCCGTGTAGATTTTCAGTGGTTGTTCATTTGCATTTTCAATCATGAATTCGATCCCTGCTGTCCCGAACACATTGGCCATTTCGTGGGGATCCTGAAGGAGCGCGCATGTACCGCACGCTGCCACAGCAGCGGCAAAGCTTCTGGGAGTAACCAAGCTGCTCTCTATATGCATATGTGCATCAATGAATCCTGGAAGCACATATTGATCAGATAAATCCAATACTTCTCCAACAAGGTTATCATCAGAGAGGCTCCCCTCTTCTACGTATTCAAAGTGGCCGTTTACGACTGAAAACCAACCTTGATACACACTGCCGGTTATCACGTCTACAATCTTGGCGTTTTTGAAAATGCAACGGTCAGTTACCGAAGTGTTCATCCGTAGAATCGATCATCATTCTTATCGCTTCTATTGCGGCTGTGATCGCCATCTGTTCGCCTTTACTAAATAAACGCTCTTTCTCGGTGGCAGAGGGCTGGTCTTTTAACCAGATATTCGAGTCTGTCGCGAGAATCGCCCCTACATGCAAGCGCCTAACAGCCCCCACTACAAAAATAGTAGCGCATTCCTGTTCAGCCGCCACAACCCCTGCGGTTTTCAAAAATTGGTTTAGTTTCTCATCCTGTACATAGTACGCGTCACGCGAATAGACAACTCCCGCGTAATAAGGATAGCCCAACCGCTTACATGCGTTAATAAGGGCATTGGTTATAGTAATATCAGCAACCGCTGGAAAGGCGATAGGAGCATATTCACGCGATGTGCCATCACCCCGGTAAGCTGAGGTAGCTATTGTCAGACTACCGATGGGTACTTCCTCCTGCCTCCCGCCCGCAGAACCAACACGAACGAAGTACTTGCCCCCAATTCGAGCTAGCTCTTCAATCGCAATCGAAGCTGATGGACCGCCTATACCTGTTGAACATACGCTAACTTTTGTAGCATCTAACCAGCCTGTGAAAACCGTAAATTCCCGGTTGGAAGAGATCAATTTCGCGTTACTTAACCGCTCCGCTATTTTTTGCGCTCTGGCTGGATCTCCAGGAATAAGTACATATTCACCAATATCTCCTACTTGGCACCGAATATGCTTTTGAGGCTTGGCCATTTCACTCAGCTCCATGGGTAGGCAATGCATAAATCAGGGTCAATGCTCAGTGACACAATGTCATTTTCACGCCAACTAGCAAATTGCAATGGCACCTCAACTCTGAACTCATGAGATCCTGCGCTGACTACATATGAGACCGTCTCCCCTTGAAAGATCTTCGATATAATTCTGCCCTTAATTTCGGTCTTTTCCTCCTCGAGGAGTTTGAAACTTCCCGGGCGGGCAACTACCGCCACCCTGTCATTAATCCCTATACGTTGGTCAGCTTTCGCTGTTATCACGAAATTATCAACTTGTATCTCAGCGAATCTTTCATGCCTGTCTATAACTTTTCCATCCGCTATACGCTGGTATCCCATAAAATCAGCTACAAATAGTGTTTGTGGGCTATAGAACAACTCCTCCGGCGAACCCATTTGCTCAATCTTCCCATGATTCAAAACTATGATCCTGTCAGAGAGGGCTAAAGCCTCTGCTTGATCGTGTGTCACGTAAATTGTTGTTATTCCCACCTCTTTCTGAAGCCGCCGAAGTTCGGATCTCATAAGTGTTCTCAGCTTCGCATCCAGGTTGGATAGGGGCTCATCCAAAAGAAGCAAGTCTGGCTCTACCACCAACGCCCGCGCGAGTGCAACACGTTGCTGTTGCCCTCCGGAAAGCTGGCGCGGGAGCCGATCTTCCAACTCGGCCAAATTCACCAACGCAAGAGCCTCTCTGACCTTCTCGTGAATGTTAGCTTTAGGGACTTTTCTCATCTCAAGACCAAAGGCCACATTCTTGAACACCGTGAGGTGTGGGAAAAGGGCATAATTCTGGTATACCAACCCAAAATTACGCCGATACGGAGGTATATGCGTGTAATCCTTGCCCTTGAGAATAATTTCCCCTTCTTGCGGCTCTAAGAACCCAGCTAAACTCCGCAGAGTAGTGGTTTTACCGCACCCAGAAGGACCTAGAAGAGAAAGAAATTCATTCCGCGCCACATCGAATGACAATCCAAACAGCACCCGACCGCTTCCTCTATACGCAACGCCAAGGTTATGCACTTCCAAAAATGCCATCTTGACCTTCCTTACATGTACTTAGACAATCCAACCGTCTTCTCAGCTATCTGGCTAATGAACACTATCAACACAATGATAATGACCGACCACGCTGCTATTAACGGATTATAGTAATACTCCATATAAGAAAGCATCTGTATCGGTAAAGTCGTCACACCAGGGCCACTTAGGAAAAGAGATATGGATACATTATTAAATGAGAGCGTAAACCCCAATATAAATGCGGCAAGAACCCCTGTTTTGACGTTCGGAAGTATCACCCGAAAGAATGCTTTCCATCTGGATGCACCAAGACTTATGGCGGCCTCTTCGATTCGTGGATCGAAGTTTCTTAAGCTCGCAGCAGTTACACGTACTGCATAAGGGATAAGGAGAATCGTATGCCCTATTAAAAGGCTCAATATCACAGGTGCTCTACCGAACAACACCAGAAAACGCAGCAGGGCAAATCCGATAACCAACATCGGCACAACAACAGGGAAAGTAAACACAGATTCGATAAGCCCTCTTCCTCTAACCGGAAACCGGACTATTCCATACGCAGTCGGGATACCGAGAAATAGAGATATGCCGCTTGCCAACAAAGCTATTAACAAACTCAGCTTAAAAGCACTCACAAACATGGGCATTGAAAACGCCTTTATATACCAGTTCAATGTTAAATGAGTCGGAGGGAAAGAAAGTGTTTCGCCGAATGAAACGATGAAGATAACAACAAAAGGAGCCAGTAAAAACGCGAGGACAGCGATAGCAACAGCAAATAGAGTACGACTGTGTCTCACATGACCTCCTTGGCCCTAAACCGCATTAAGAGCAAATTAATGGCGACAGCGATGAACAACAAAATAATGGCTATAACTGTCGCCCCTTCCCAGTCAGCAAGTGTCATTGCTCTTTGATAAAGAAGCGTGGAAAGGGTCAATACGCGAGTTCCGCCCAATATTGCGGGAGTAGCGTATGCAGTAATTGCCCCTGTAAATACTAAAGTACCTCCAATGACGAGGCCATCTGTAGTAAGAGGAAAGACCACGCGAAAGAAAGCTTTCAGTGGATGAGCTCCTAAGCTCTGCGCAGCCTCCTCAATCTCAGGAGGAGTGTTTTCAAAACTGCTAAGTAACGAAAGCAACATGAGAGGGAAGAACAAGTGGAGGAGGCCAATAACGATCGCCCCTTCAGTGTACATAAATCTGACCGGCTGCCGAGCAACCCCCAACGCTATCAATATCGCGTTGATAATGCCGTGACGTCCTAAGATGACGTACCATCCAAAAGTACGTATAACGGCTGTAGTCATCAATGGGAACACTGCTAATGCCATAAAAATGGATTTCGCGGCACTCGACATTCTGGAAATGACATAAGCGGTCGGATACCCCAAGATCATAGCTAAAAATGTCACAATAAATCCCATACGCAAAGTGCGATAAAAAGCGAATCTAAACGTTGTTTTAGAAAGAATAGTGGTGTAGGAAGCAATCGTCCATCCTCCACTGGTTCGAAAGCTTTCAATGAGAAGAAAAGCCAAAGGGGCAAAGATGAAAACAATTAGAAAAACAAACCCGGGGAAACTCAACAACCACAATCGTCTAATCTGCGATCCGTTCATATCCTCTTACCGACTTAACGACTGACATCAGGGGCCACTCCACACCGACTTTTTTCAGGAATGGCCCCTGAGCCGGATTTTCCTACTTCGCGATCATCTCGTTCCAACGAGACAGCCAGTTCTCTAGGTTTTTGACAACAAAACCGGGGTTAATGAAGAAGGCGTGAGCAATATCTTCATCCAAACCGAAATCGCTCGCGATATCCGCTGGCAGTTTTACTTTAGTGTTAGCGGGAGCGTCAACAAGATCCAGTGCTTGCTGTTTCTGAACCGACTGCGAGAGCCAGAAGTTGATGAACTTTTCTGCCCAATACGTGTGCTTAGTCCCCTTAACTACGCTGAGGATGTTCACCGAGGCTACTAGAGGTTCCCAATACGCCGACTTAGGAGTTACCCAAGCCAAAGGAAGTCCTGTTTTCTTCAAGGACGGCCACGCAAAAGAAGCCATCGGTGCAAGCCAGACTTCCCCTTCCTGGAAGAGACTGATGGCTTGTGATGACCTAGTATAAGTTGTAAGTAACGCGCCGCTGTCAACTAGTTCCTTTATCTTTGTCCAACCAATCTCGAGGTTCTTCTCCGACCCTCCCCAAGCTTTGGCACACATAATCAAAGTGGCCGGACCGTAGCTCGTGTTCATTCCTGGGAATATGATCTTCCCTTTCAATTCCGGTCGCCAAAAGTCCCGCCAGGAAGTAACAGGTGGATGAATTTTGTCCGTTCTATAGGCCAGTTTGTAGACTTGTATCGTGTATCCTACTCCGTAATGCCCCCCCAGTGGGTCTTGTGCCCAAGCGACTATATCAGCGATGTTAGGAATATTCTCAGGATGGAGAGGCTGCAGCAACCCCTTCTGCTGAGCCATATATGCGTACGTAGGGAAGAAAGTGACAACATCATCAACGGGATGGCCTTTATTCGCTTCTAGCCTTGTCAACCTAGCAGAGTTGTTCCCGAAATCGAACACAATTTTTATTCCGTACTGCTTCTCAAACGCCTGCGCGATATTCTTTTCGAGCAGATCGGAGTTAAATCCCCACGTTGATACTACGAGTTTATCGGGCTTTGGCGGAACAGTAGAAGCGCCTACTGCCTGACCAATCGCCAGCACGGCTAGCGCCGCCATTGCCATTAGAGCCAGAATTACTGTCAGTTTTTTCACTTTATACCTCCCTGTATTCCAACTATTCTCAATACAAATTTGTTAATCACCCTCCCTTCACAATCCACTCATTATATTAACTATCACCTCCTTTTTTCTAATATAACTATATTGGTTAAGTATTCCCACGAGTACCTTTATAGCACTACTGGGCCAGAACGTCAATAGCATCTCAAATTGCGTTTATTTCAGCAAAAGCGGCACAGTACGATGTTTTTCGACATCAACCAATCCGTAATCCGTAATCCCCAAAGCCGGAACTGTGGGAAGCGAAACGAAGGATAAGGTCATGAACGGAGCAGTGAGATTGCAGCCGATCTCCCGTGCCGCTCGGCGCACCGCGGAAAGCTCCGCATCCACCTCATCCATCCCCTTCTCACTCATCAGCCCGCACAGCGGGAGCGGGAGGAGGGCGCGCACTGCCCTGTCCGCAACGACGACAAACCCACCCTGGGATTCGACCAACGCCACGACGGCAGTGAGCATATCCTCCGAATCGATACCTACGACCATGATGTTGTGGTGGTCATGCGCCACGCTTCCGGCGATCGCCCCGCGCTTAAGTCCGAAACCGTGGATCAACGCATGCCCGATGTTCCCGTTCATCCCGTAGCGCTCAACGCAGAAAATGGGGAGCACATCGCCCTCAAGATCCGGCTGCAACGCCCCATCGACGACAGCGAGTTCAGCCTCACCCGCCTGGTTCACGATCTGATCTGGGATTAGTTCGATCACCCGGGCGCGCCTTCGCTCCCCTTCTGCCGGGATGCGGAAATCATCCCGGGAGATCTTGCGGAACAAGTGCACAGTCCGGCGGAGTTTCTCCGGGTATTCGGGAGCAGAAATGGGAATGGTCAGCTCGCCATCCTTGGAGACAAGCTTTCCCCCGACGAACACTGCCCTCGGTTCAACCCGTTCCAGCGACGGCGATAGGAGCAGATCGGCGTAACGTCCAGGTGCGATTGCCCCGACCAGGTGGTCGATCCGGAAGTGCTCCGCCGTGTTTAGAGTAGCCACCCGGATCGCCTCAATCGGATCGAGGCCGAGCTCAATCGCCCGGTTGACGTTGTAATTGATGTGTCCTTCGCGTCGGATGTCGGAGGGGTGCTTGTCGTCGGTGCAGAACATGAGGTTTCGTGTGTCAAGCTTGTGCTTCACCACCTCGGAGACAAGCGCGTCCAGATTCCGCTCACTCGATCCCTCCCTGATCATCACCTTCATCCCCAACTCCACTCGGGCAGCGAGCTGATCGAAGGTGACGCACTCGTGATCGTCGGTGAGCCCGGCGGCAGCATAGGCTTGGAGATCCGCTCCGGCAAGCCCGATCGCGTGTCCGTTTGCAATCTTCCCCCGCCGCTGTGCGGCAAGGATCTTCGCCAGATGCTCCGCACTCAGCGATTCGACCTTCGCCGGGTCGAGCTCCCCCAGACTGACCGCGCGCGGATGGTCAAGGAGCCGTTCGGTCTCAGCGAGTCCGAGGACACCGCCAGTTGTTTCCAGCCCAGGTGCAGTCGGCACCCGGGAGGAGACCTCGATGAAGATCCTGTAGGGGAGATCATCCATACCATCCATGAACGCCAGCAGGCCTTCCAGTCCAGCGACGTTGGCGATCTCCATCGGGTCGATGAGGAGAGTCGTCGTACCGTGTGGGAGGATGGCCGCTGCCAGCCCGGCTGGGGTAAGCAGGGTTGATTCGATGTGACAATGGGCGTCAATCAGTCCAGGGATCGCGTACATTCCCTTCCCGGAATAAATGGACAACGGTTTTAACTTCGGTGGATCGGACGAGATCGTTGCTACCCGTCTACCCTTCACTCCGATGCTCGTTTCGACGACACTACCGGTGTACACGTTTACCAACCGCACGTTCTCGATGAGCAAGTCGAGCGGGACGTTCCCGGCCGCCGCTTCGATCCGGGTCACCAGCTCCTCTAACCGCGTTTCGCTATCGGACATCTCTCTCCTTTCGCCGGATACTTGCTATTCGGCCAAGCTGTATGATAGCATTACAGCTGACGTCGGTAAACGGTTAAGACGGACACCTGAAGACCAACGCCAGGGAGGATGAGATGATCGATCTAACGATCAACGAAGAGCAATTGGAACGCACGGCGCAACGGGCACGCGAACGGGGGATTATCGTGCCCACGTTCGCCCAGATGAAGGATCCGGACAAGATTCCCCAGAAGATAAAGGAGCGGCTTAAGGACGTAGGGCTGTGGGACCTGCATCCGCTGAATCTGTTCCGCATCACGTGGAAGAACGAGCCGGTGAAACACGGCGGCGGGTTCAACGGGGTGAACTACCTCGAAATCCCGCATGAGCTGACCGGGGTGCGGGCGCGAATTATCTCGCTCGTCGGGAAATGGTTCCCAACTGGAGCCCACAAAGTGGGAGCGACGTTCGGGTGTTTGGTCCCGCGGTTGGTGACCGGACAGTTCGATCCCACCTTTCATAAAGCGGTGTGGCCGTCTACCGGAAACTACTGCCGCGGAGGGGCATACGATGCCAACCTGCTCGCCTGCGAGTCGATCGCCATCCTCCCCGAGGAGATGTCACGCGAGCGGTTCGAATGGTTGGCAAAGGTCGCTGGCGAGGTGATCGCCACCCCGGGATGCGAGTCGAACGTGTGGGAAATCTTCCAGAAGTGCAAGGAGCTTGAGGCAACCCGCGACAATATCATGATCTTCAACCAGTTCGACGAGTTTGGGAACCACCTGTGGCACTACGATGTCACCGGTCATGCGATGGAGGAAGTCCTGCAGAAGGAACTCGGACCAGACGGCAACTACGCCGGGGTGGTACTAACCAGCGGCTCCTCCGGCACCCTCGGCTGCGGCGATTACATGAAGGAGATCTATCCGACGAGCAAGATCGCGGTCGGAGAGGCGCTCCAGTGCCCGACCCTGCTCATGAACGGGTTCGGAGGGCATCGGATCGAGGGGATCGGGGACAAACACGTCCCGTGGATCCACAACGTACGCAACACGGATATGGTTATTGCTATCGATGACGAGGACACGATGCGTCTGATCCGCCTGTTCAACGAGCCTGCCGGCCAGGAGTATCTGAGCAAGCAGGGCGTGTCCGACGCGTTCATTGAGAACCTGCCGCTGCTCGGGATATCGAGCGTCGCTAACTTGCTCGGGGCGATCAAGTTCGCTAAGTACTACGAACTCACCGAGAAGGACGTCATCCTCACTGTGTTCACCGACTCGATGGAACTCTACCAGTCACGGCTCAAGGAGCTGGAGGAGAAGTACGGCCCATATTCCGAGATCGACGCAGCGATCGACTATCACCGCCACCTCCAAGGGATAACCACCGACTGGATGGCCGAGCTCGGGTATTGGGACCGGCGACGGATCCACAATCTAAAGTACTACACCTGGGTGGAGCAGATGGGGAAATCCGCGGAGGAGTTGCAGGAACAGTGGTACGACTTCCCCGGCTACTGGGACCGCATCCACGCCCTGGTGCCGGAGATCGACCGACTGATCGAGGCGTTCAACGAGAAGGTCGGCCTGCTGAAGGAGCTGTAACCATCAAGTGAACATAGAGCCCGTCCTGAACGGGATCGAGCGAAAAATCCCGGTGCTTATCACCGGTAAGATCGGATCCGGAAAGACCCGCATTGCTGAACTCATCGCCGCCGAGCTCGAAAAGAGAGGGATCGAGGTCGGCGGCGTTATTTCTCCGCGCGTCATTAGAGACCACAAGACAGTGGGGTACACGGTGCGCGATCTTTCCACCGGGGAGGAACGTCCGTTCGCTAGGCTTGAACCACCCGGAGTTCCGGTGGGCCGTTTTTTTATCTCCGTGGACGGACTCGAGTTTGCCCGCACTGCGATCACCCGCGCTGCACAGAGCACGCGGGTCGTGTTCGTCGATGAGGTAGGAAGGCTCGAGCTCGATGATAAGGGATTAGCGGACGCTGTGCGGAAAATTCTGAGAGGGAAAGCTCTACCGGTTCTGCTCGTCCGTGACGAGCTTTCGGAAAAAGTACGTCGAACTTTCGCTATCTCCCGGTTCATTGAAATCAGAGCGGAAAGAGGAGGAACATGCGCGTAATCGATCTCACCCGCACGATGCAGAACAGAATGGAGGCCTATCCCGGCGATGTGCTGGGATTGGCTATAGAACATCTGGCAAAGTTTCCCGAAGATGGGTACGCTTTGTCGCGGCTTTCTCTGCTCCACGCCCACTGCGGCACACACTTCGACTCCCCGTGCCATTTCATCGCCGACGGCGCTGATGTGAGCGAAGTTCAACTCACCGCAGCACCGATTGTCTTAGTTAATACCACCTCATGCGAGATCGGACCGGATGAGTTATCCTGCAACGGTAACCTTGCGGGTAAAGCTGTGTTAGTACGTACCGGTTGGGATTCGGAGATCGGAACAGAGCGCTTTTATCGGGAGTATCCCCATCTCACTCCGGATGGGGCACAGTTTCTGGTGCGCCAGGGAATAGCTATCCTCGGGCTCGACACGCCTAGTCCCGACCCTCCGGATTCGCCGGATTACCCAGTCCACCACATCATTCTCGGGGCGGGAATCCCGATTGTAGAGGGGCTGGTCGGCCTGGATTGCCTTATCGGTGTTGCGCATAATGCCGTATTTATCGCCTTTCCTCTTAAGATAGAAGGAATGGAAGCATCGCCAGTCCGCGCCGCGGCGATACTATTGAGATAGTGCTCCACTTGACGGAGACATCACTCACGTGGTAGGGTGAATATCGGCAGAAAGACTTAAGGAGGTCCTAATGCGGCGCGAGAATATCATACTGACACTTTTCATCATCGTACTGTTGGTAGGGGGGGCAGCTACCGGACAAAGCCTGGTGGTAACCACTACCGGACGGGAGTACTCTGGGAACATCTCAGGAATCAATGCGATAATCAGGCTAGATATAGTTCCCGACGCCGGACCAGTAAATGTCTTTGACATTCCCCTGTCTTCGATCAAGCAGATAACTATTGATTTTCCCCGTTTGATTGTCGAGACCAAAGATAAGGTGTACATTGGCCCGTTCTCCGCGTTCACCGGTATCGCAGAAACTCTTAAAGTAGGGGAGACTTCCATCCCGCTCGCTGGAATAAGGGCCATTGCCCTCAACGGCAACCCCATTCATTCTGTACCACGGGAGTGGCTGGGTGACCGTTTTCTAACCGGGCCGCGTGTGTCAGTACGAAGTGTACAAGGGCCAATGACAGAAGAGACGAATAGCACCGCGACCTCCAACGAAAAACCGATAAACTGGGCTAAGATTAATCCGACCCCGGCTGTTGTTCCTGAAACGAATCAGGGAATGCCATGGTGGAGCGGAATCCTTATCGTGGCAGGCCTGGCCCTCTTACTTTATCTTAGTTTAGTTGCCGGCACTAGTTCCTCACAGTAACGTTACGCGCCGTGGAATCGGCCAACCCTTGATCGTCGATCACTGTCAACGTCACAACAAAAGTATGGACCGGTGCTCCGGATGCATAGGTATGGACCACCGGTTCATCCGTTGACATTGTGATCGACTCTCCATCCCCGAAATTCCAGATGTACGTTTTTATCGCGTGCCCCGGTGCCGCTCTGGAGTCCTGCGGGTTGAACGTTACCTCAAATAAGGAAGGGACAGTTGGCAGATTAGTAGAGGAGAACACGGTAATCGGATCTGTCGTGGTGAATGCGGCAGTGGGGCCGTCAGTTGGAACGTCGGACGATACAAACACGTTGATCACTGCACTCGTGCTGGCACTGGCTCCTCGGTTATCGGTCACAGTAAGAGTCACCGTGAAGCTAGCCGTGGCTGCTGCCGTGAACGTATGAGTCAGGATCTTTCCCGTTCCGGTTGTCCCATCACCGAAATCCCAAGAGTAGGTAACGATCGTTCCATCCACATCGGCAGACAATGAGGCATCGAAAGTTACAGTGAGAGGCGAATCCCCATATGACCTTGGACTCACCGTGAACCTAGCGCTGGGGGGATTGTTCCCCGTGCTATCGTCGCTGGTACCGATGACCTCGATGCTCTGTTCACAGCTGGCGGTCATTCCATCATCATCAGTGACAGTGAGAACGACAGTATACGTTCTTGTCTTTGTAGTAGTAAACGTATGTTTCGCCGTAACACCACTCCCAATCGATCCATCCCCGAAATCCCACTTATAAGAAACGATCGAACCATCCGGATCGTATGACGTCCCGGCGTCGAACGAAACAGAAAGGGGGGAAGTACCAGAGAGGGGAAGGGCAGTAAGGCGGGCAACGGGAGGCGAACTGAAAAGTGAACAACCGACAGCACCAAACGACACCAGCACCAGCAGGCCCGCCGCCTTAACCACCCACTGTCTCAATCCCCACCTCCGAAAGGGTGGCCCCATAAAAAAATCTGGAGCCACCCCTCTCTCCAACCATAGCCTAACTTACGGCGCCGGGCTCTTATAAAGCTTGATCGTTCTAGACAGCGTACCGCGGGCTCCCTGATTATCGATCACCTCAAGTGTGACAGTGAACGTCTTCTGCGATTCATACGCTCCAAGCTGGTAATCATGAGTGAAAGCAGTGCAGGAACCATCGAGATTTGCTGGAATACTCTGAGTAGTTCCATCCCCGAAGCTCCACACGTAGGAGATGATGCCCCATGTCCCTACACCGTGCGTGCCGTTTCCTTCTGGATCGTATGACAGGTTTTGATCACCGGAAGTATAGGTTCCGGTCTCAAAGTTGTCCGGTTTAACGCTTGTTGAATCATTCGGAAGGTCAACGTCCTCCGTTGTCCTGAGTTGGTCCCAGAAATCTCCAGTAGGAGCTACTGAACGGAAATATATCGTATGAGAGGCAGTTTGTGCGTCGTAGATCTCAATATCGTCCACGCCCCAATTAGTCCCGTCCGTGCTCATCTCGAAACCGGCGATCGGCTGAAGGTTTTTAACCGTTACAGTACGGGAATAGCTATCCGTGCTTCCCTGGTCATCGATGACGGTAAGAGTAACAACAAAGTCCTGTGAAGATTGGGCAGTATGGAACGTGTGCTCCACCGTTTTATCTGTGGTTTCTGTCTGTGAACTCTGATCGCCGAAGCTCCACACATAGGTAGTGAGCTCCCTGCCGCTTGCCGCGGCAGAATCGGAAGGATCAAACTGGAACGTATGGGGGCCGATTTGAGGACTGTCCGGCGTGACGGTGAAACTGGCTGTTGGAGAAGTAGACGGTTGAGTCGAAGAGCTCACGATAACTGTTATATCCTTTGACGCCGTGTCTTCAGTATTGTCGGACGCTATGATCCGCAATACAACGTGATAAGTAGTTGTACTCGCTGGCGCATAAGTGTGTGTAGTGGTGATTCCCGTCCCGGTGGTTCCGTCACCAAAATCCCAGGAGTAATAAGTGATCGTATGCCCAGGATACGTCGATGCAGAAGCATTAAACGTAACAGTAAGCGGAGAATTCCCGGTAAGGGGAGTGGCTGTAAAACTGGCGGTAGGCCCTTCTCCCCCACTTCCTTCACTGGCAGCGGATACAACTATCGTTTTTTTGGCAGTAGATGTAGCCCCGTCGTTATCTGTTACCCGGAGAACAACTGTAAAGTTGCCTGCTGTGGTATATGTGTGAGAGACAGAATCACCTGTCCCGCTTGTTCCATCACCGAAGTCCCACTCGTATTTAGTGATCACGCCGTCAGGATCGTAAGATAATATCGCACTAAAATTCACAGTCAACGGAGCCTCGCCACCCAGGGTACTCACCGTGAACGATGCGACCGGCATCTTGTTGAACAGCCAACAACCACTTAGCAGAAACGCCAACCCAGCAAGCAATACGAGGCCGGAGATTATCCGCAACGTTCGCCTTCTATAATTTGAGTGTTTCATCTGGGCCTCCTTAGTCACCAAACCTAAAAACACTATGCACTTCCCAAAATATAAAGATGTTAAACAAAAGTCAACGCCCCTCAGCGAACGGAGAACATCCCACCTGTCCACACCCAAGGGGACATAGCCCCGTTTCACACCGCCGTTGTTTCCCGATTTTTCAAAGGCTATACTCATTTTTTAGGGAGGTCGAGGGTGAACATCAAAATGATTGCTGTCATCGCCGGTGGAGATTCCCCGGAACGGGAGATATCTCTCGCTTCGGGAAGGCGAGTCGCTGCAGCATTGAAAGAGTTAGGTTATCCCGTTATCCACTCGGAAATTACCGATTTGAATGAAATTGTGCCCGCAATTCGAGGCACAAACGTTGTTTTCAACTGCTTACACGGAGGAACGGGGGAGAACGGTACGGTCCAGTTGCTGCTCGAAGCAATGGAGATTTTCTATACTGGTTCCGATCCTCTAGCAAGCTCCTTGGCGATGGACAAACCGCGCGCGAGAGAGACAATCGCCGGAAAAGGGTTAACAGTCCCTGAAGGAATGGTCTATCAACGAGGAGAGATCAACGACTTCTGTGACCGAGTTTCAGAAGCAATCCCTTTTCCTCTCGTCCTCAAGCCGACGGATAAAGGATCGAGCGTGGGAGTGCGGATCGTTTATGACGACAAAGAGCTCCGACGGCAAGCAGCAGCGGTTATTGAGGAGTTCGGAACTCTTTTGATCGAACGGTACATTGAAGGTAGAGAGCTTACCGTCGGAATTATTGAAATTGAGGGAGAAGCTCATGCGCTTCCGATCGTGGAGATACATCCGAAGCGGAATTTCTACGACTACACCGCCAAGTACACCCCGGGAATGAGTGAGTTCCTTGTCCCTGCCCCTCTTCCGAAAGAACTGACCCTCCAGGTGCAGCGGGCGGCCCTCACCGCCCATCATGCATTGGGATGTCGCGGATTCTCCCGCGTTGATCTGCGGTTGAGTAATGAAGAGATACCATATATCCTCGAGGTAAACACAGTTCCAGGAATGACCGAGATGAGCGATCTTCCGCAAGCGGCCGCAGCGGCCGGGATTAAGTTTACTGAACTTGTTGAATATATGCTTCAAAGCGCTTTTCCCAAGGAGGTGAACTACACATGAGGATCAAGTGGATCGGACATTCGTGCTTTTTAATTGAAGGTGACGGTGTTAGGATCATTACCGATCCGTACAACGACAGGCTTCCCTACCGCCCACCGGACTACCCCGTGGAGATTGTCACCGTGAGTCACGATCACTTCGATCACAACGCGGTCGAGCGGGTTAAGGGAAACCCCACTATTATCAAAGGAGTAGGAGAACATACCGCCCATGGGATCACGTTCATCGGAATCGGGAGCTTCCATGACGAGGAGCAAGGGGCAAAACGCGGAGAAAACACGGTCTTCAAGTTTAATCTCGAAGGGATTACGCTGGCACATTTCGGCGATTTCGGAGAGCGGTTGACGGAATCTCAAGCAGAAGCCCTTAAAGACGTGGAAGTAATCTTCATCCCGGTCGGCGGGTACTTTACGATCGGCCCCAACGAGGCAGCCGAAATCACAAAGCGCCTTCCGAAGCTGAAAGTGATCTTCCCGATGCATTATAAGACCGACATCCTCGGAGATGATTTCCCGATCGCACCGGTGGAGAACTTCATCCGCAAGATGCAAAATGTCCGCAAAATAGGAAGCTCAGAGGTGAGCCTCACCGAACAGAGCCTCCCTGGAACCCAGGAGGTGTGGATTCTAGACTATGCCTAAGATATCGAAACGAACGGCGGATCTCCCCGCTTCTCCGATCCGCAAGCTTACCTCCCTTGCCCAGGCAGCGGAGGCAGCAGGGAAGACCGTCTATCATCTAAACATCGGTCAGCCGGATATTCCAACTCCAAAGGCGTTCATGGACGGGGTAAAAAACGCGGAGCTCTCTGTCCTCTCCTACAGCCCGTCGCGGGGAATGCCGGCTACGTTGGAGGCGTTACGCGGCTACTACGCTGAGCATGGGATCGAGCTTTCCACCGATGAGATGTGCATCACTATCGGAGGGAGCGAGGCGTTTACCTTTGCCATGAAGGCGGCAACCGATCCCGGGGATGAGATCCTCGTTCCGGAGCCGTTCTATCCCAATTACCGGGGATATTCCTACTTGGCCAACATCAACCTCGTTCCGATTACCACTTACGCCGAGGACGGATTCCACCTCCCATCGCTGGAAGATATGGAATCTAAGATCACTCCGCGTACACGGGCGATTATGTTCTCCAACCCCGGGAACCCAACCGGGGTAGTGTATACAAAAAGAGAGCTCGAGCGAATCGTCACGTTGGCCCTCAAACACGATCTGTTCGTGATCTCGGACGAAGTCTACCGGGAGTTTGTCTACGAAGGAGAAGCGATAAGCGTATTCGACTTTCCCGAGCTGCGCGATCATGCGATCCTGGCGGACAGTATATCCAAGCGGATCTCAGCCTGCGGGGCACGGATCGGGGTGATCGCATCGCACAATCCTGATGTCATGAGCGCCGCGAATCGGATGGCGCAGGCGCGTCTCTCCCCGCCGAGCTTCGGGCAGCTCGGTCTTGTGGCGTTTCTCAACGACCCGCACCACGCTGATTCCATCAACTCGATGATCAACAAGTTCCACTCCCGTCGGGACACGCTGTATGCCGCGCTCCAGGAAATTCCAGGGATTATTTGCCGGAAGCCAGCGGGTGCGTTTTACGTGATCGCAAAACTCCCGATTGACGATTGCGAACACTTCGCCCGCTTCCTGCTTACTGATTTCGAACGGGATGGAGAAACAGTAATGGTCGCTCCCGGCACCGGATTCTATCAGACCCCGGGGATGGGAAAGGACGAAGTGCGGATCGCCTATGTGCTCGAGGAGGAAAAGCTTGTGCGTGCTGTCGAGCTCCTGCGTGAGGGATTAGCCGCTTACCAGGAAACGATGAGCGGTACAGCAGTGCCTAACGAGTGAAGAAGGAACGCCTGGACAAACTCGTCACCCAACGGCGGTTGATCCGCAGCCGGTCGAAGGCACAGCGGATGATCATGGCCGGACGGATCAAGGTTAACGGGCAGGTAATTTACCGTCCTGGGCACATGGTCGATCCGGAAGCGGAAATCGAGCTCGTTTCTCCCGATCCCTACGTCAGCCGCGGCGGAGAGAAGCTCGCCGGTGCTCTCACTGATTTCCGGATCGATCCCAAAGGAATGGTCTGCCTCGACATCGGCAGCTCGACCGGTGGGTTCACCGACTGCCTACTCAAGCACGGGGCGGTGCGGGTGCATTGCGTGGACGTGGGGAAAGGCCAACTCGACTGGCGGCTGCGCAACGATCGCCGGGTGGTGGTACACGAGGGCCTGAACGCCCGCTACCTCACCTACGAGGATATCGGAGAAGATGTCGAACTCAGCACGATCGACGTATCCTTCATTTCCCTCCGGCTCATCATCCCGCCGCTCTCCGAGATCGTGGAGCCCCGCGGGGAGATCGTCGCTCTCGTGAAACCCCAGTTCGAGGCCGGACGCGAGAACGTGAAACGGGGCGGAGTGGTGCGTGATCCAAAGGCTCACCTCGCCGTACTCCGAGATCTCCACGCGTTCATCGAGGGGAATACTCCATGGCGCATCGTCGGGGTCACGCATTCGCCCCTGCGTGGTCCGGCGGGGAACATTGAGTACTTCTTCCACCTGCGCCGTGATGCAGATGTTCCACCGCCGGACATGGAAGAGGCCGTGCGCCGGGCGCACTCCGCTTTTACCACGAACTAACGCCGTCTGCGCTTTCGCGCGGTGTAACGCCGCTTCACCTCCTCGGCTCTCCGTCGTGTATTCGCCGAAGCGCTCATCGCCGGGGGGAGATTAACCATTTCCGACAGAGAGTCGTGAATCGTCTCCAACTGGTAATCGCGGGTACGTGAACTCACCGGTATAAGATCGAACAGATCGGTTTTAAGGTCTTTCATTACCTCCGAAATTTCCGCTAGAGCTTTCACCGCCTCCGCGCTCGAGATTGCGGAGGCAGCGATACAGACTGTCGGTTTTCCAAGTAAAACGCTCTCCTCACCCGCCGCCTGGTCCTTAGTGGCTTCGCAGCGCCGGAGCCTATCGAGAAACGCCCACATCGCCTCGTCCGGCGCGCCGAAGAACACGCTCGTGATGAACACGTAACCCTGCGCCTCCCGCACCGTCGCGTGCAAGCTTTGAAAATCGTCTTTGATTTCGCATTCATGTTTGGTCCGACACGCTCCCCAACCATCGGGATCGCACATAGCACAGCGGTTGATCTTAAGGTCCGTTAAGTTGACAATGCGCGCCGGGCTGTGGCCATCGATGATCCCCTGTCTTGCTGCCTCGGCACACGCGGCAGCAAGACCCTCTGGATTAGGATCGCTTAAAACAACGAGAGCTTTCAATATTTCTCCTTTCACGCAGCTCCAGAACGCTTCTGATCAGCTAAAAAGCACGTACCGCCGCAGGAAGCGTTCCACGTCTCGGTAGAAGGACTCGATCGTCTCTGTCTTCCTGAACCCGTGTCCCTCACCGGGATACAAGTGATACTCGTGTGGCACGCCGCGGGCGCGCAGCGAAGCGACGATGCTCTCCGACTGATCCTTGGGTACGACCTTGTCTTCTTCTCCTTGGAATATGGCGATTGGATCTTTGATCCGGTCGGCGGAGAATAACGGAGATCGCTCACGGTAGATGGAGCTGGCTTCCGGGAGCGGTCCAAGCAGGGTATCGAGATAACGGGATTCGAACTTGTGCGTTTCAAGAGCCAGACTAAATAAGTCCGAAACTCCGTATAGGCAGATCGCTGCCTTGAACAGGCCCGGGTGTTCGGTAAGGACACGCAAAACGGTGTAGCCGCCGGCACTCCCTCCCATCACAACAAGTCTGTCCCGATCAGCGCGACCGGTAGCTCCAAGGAATTCAGCGCCGGACACAGTATCCTCTACATCGAGCACTCCCCAGTTCCCCTTCAATGCCTCTCGATACTCCTTCCCATACCCAGTGCTCCCGCGGTAGTTCACCTCCAACACTGCGTATCCACGCGAGGTGAAAAATTGAGTCCCCGCATGATAGCCTGCCGTTGATTGAGAAGTCGGGCCGCCGTGCACCATCACCACCGCTGGCGGAAGTCCCTCCCCCGCATACACCCGGTTACGTGGTCGGTAATACAAGCCGTACACCGTTGCTCCGTCCGGCGCGGTCCATTCCACCGGCTCGGGAGAAGAGAGATATCCAGGATCGATCGTTTCCGGACGCGAATAACGATGCACGCGCGGCACATGTTCGGAAACGATGGTACATGTTATCACCCGAGGTGGAATCACCGGAGATTGCCCGATCAGAGCAATTGCGTTCTCCGTTGGGGAGGGAGCGATCTGTCCGAACAGGGTATAATCAGAAAACTGTTCCTCGAGTGATTCAATCTTCCCGTCTGCGAGATCGATCTTCTTCAACTGATCGATCCCGTGCACACCGCTGCGGTATACGATCGACAACCCGTCGTAAGTGAATCCATATGCCCGCATCCCCTGCACCCATGCTGGTAGGATAATGTTCTCCCCGTCAGTCAGTCTGCGGGATTTCCCGGATGAAAGATCGTACAGGTAAAGCTCTCCTCTGCCCGTCTCCTCGGAGACATAACCGAGGTACCTGCCGTCAGGTGAGAACTCGGGCTGAAAAACCGCGATCCGATTACCACCCGCTATTTTGCGGACTTCTTTCACATGAGGGACACCGTCCATTGTGAGCTCCGCGAGCATGAGGCGCGTCCCGTCCCACGGCATGTTCGGGTGGTCCCACTCGATCCAGGCGATCCGATCTCCGGCTGGGCTGAAGCGGGGCTGCATGTAAAAGTCGCTTCCCGAAACAACCTTCTCCGGCCAGCCCCTTCCTCTAGTATCGACGATTCCCAGACAGTCCTCTCTACCGTCGCTCCAGACGAATACCACCCATTTCCCGTCCGGCGAAACCACAGGCGCGGCCGGCTCTCCGAACTTCGGGGTGATCGGTCGCGCCTCCCCGTGGGTGAGTGGTTGCCGGTAGATCCTCCCTTCGGAAACGAAGTAAACCTTCCCTTGAGCCA
>CAZZJU010000007.1:0-30211 GCA_964654805.1 uncultured Thermotogae bacterium
AAGTGGTTCAATGACGGTAAAGGCTTCGGCTTCATCTCCCGCGAGGATGGTGAGGACGTATTCGTGCATTTTACCGCCATCCGCGGTGAGGGCTATCGCTCGTTGGAGGAAGGCCAACGGGTGGAGTTCACAATCGGCCAGGGTCAGAAGGGCCTGCAAGCGCAGGACGTAACTGTGATTTCGTAGCTTTATTAAGCTGAATATTTAAACGCGCTCGTGGTTTCCACGGGCGCGTTTTTTTATCAGTCCGTGGCTAACAGAAAATTGTAGATCTTATGGGCAAGCCCTTTCACCCGGTTTACGTCCGTAGGCGTTACGTCTTGCCCGGCGTAAGCCGCGAGCTCATGCAGAGTTTCAACTATCTCGTCGGGTAGACCGGATGGGGGAGGAGGAGACTCGTCCGAACCGAGGAGGATTTTCTTTAAGCTATCTTCGATGTGCGTTATTCTCGGTTGGTCGATCAGGGTGCGGCAGGCGAACGCCGCCGCGAACTTCCACTGCTCCTTTCCGGCAGGGAGTTTCTCCAATACCGCGTTAAACGCTTCTTTGAGGAGGTTATTCAACTCGGAAATGGAACCGAAAAAGCCCTTCTTTGCTGCTCTGCCGAGAAATTCCATATCCGGTGTGGTCATGGTGGCAACTGCCGTTATGGTTTCTGAGTAACGTGCACAGAAAGCTCCGAGCGATTGTCGCAGATGGACCACATAATTAATAGCTTCCCCGCTTTCCGTCTGTACGATGAGATCCATCTGGAGGGAAGCAAGAGTTGAGGAGAAGCTTTGGCACACGACCCCGATACCAGAGGGTACGACAACCTCACTTCCGTAGAACAAGTAGTCGGCGTAGGAACGATAAAACGAGTACAAAGGTGCGAATGCGGTATAGACATCAGCAAACTTACCTCCGAGCGATGCCGGTGATGCCGCCCCCGGTAGAGAGACCAGACACCATGCAAACAATGAAACAATAGTGAGCCCCGTTTTCATAGGGCGATTCTAGATATATAGCTTCCCCTGTGCAAGAGATGTTTGCAACGCATTCCCTTTCTGCTAGAATGATTAAAAAGAGGGCCGCCGAATTTCGGCGGAGAAAGAGGGCAAAAGGAGGTAAGAGTTGAAGAAAGCGTTGGTGCTCCTTACGCTAGTGGTACTGGGCCTGTCCCTGGTTACGCTGGTTGGGCTGGGAAAGGGCAAAATCGGTATAGTCCTCGACGTCGGTGGACGGGGAGACCTCTCGTTCAATGACATGGGGTTTAAAGGAACGGATCAGGCGGCAAAGGACTTCGGGCTTCAGATGGTTGAGGTGCAGAGTGCTACCGCGGCCGACTACCTGCCGAACATTCGTAACCTTGCGCGTACTGGTGATTTCGATTTGATCATATGCGTTGGTTTTCTGCTCGGTGACGCGCTCAATCAGGCGGCGCAGGAGTTCCCGAACCAGAAATTCGCGATAATCGACTCGGTTGTCAATCAGCCGAACGTGATGTCCATTGTATTCCGCGAGAACGAAATGTCCGCGCTAGTCGGTGCTCTCGGAGGTATGATCGCTGCCTACTACGGCTATAACTATGTAGGAGCAGTACTCGGAATCGAGATACCGGTCCTTTACCACTTTGAGGCTGGTTACCGATTCGGTATCGATTGGGGATTGGAAAAGTACAAGGAGCACGAAGGCCTCGCTACTAAACCGGATGTCGGGTTGCTTTACACTTATACCGGGACGTTCGATGACGTAGCCAAGGGTAAAGCGGCAACCGAGGCGCAGCTGGCTCAGGGAGCGGTAGCGGTGTACAACGTCGCTGGTCCCCTGGGAATCGGAGACCTGGAGGCGATCACCGAAAAGCATAAGGCGATGGGAACTGAAAGTGGCCCTCCGTTCTACTTCGGAGTGGATTCGGATCAGGACTGGATGGGCAACGCTAAGTACACACTTGCCAGCGGAATGAAGCGCGTGGACATCGGTTGTTACAGCGCGGTAAAGTCCGTTGTCGATGGGACGTTCAAGGGTGGAATCCACAGCCTCGGTCTGAAGGAAGGCGGAGTGGGGATCAGCGGAATCAAGGAACTTCTCGACTTCATGCAGTTCGGTATCGATGCTGGTTCTATTAAGGCATCCGATAAGTATCAGATCATCGCTAATTGGGCGTCGAACCGCGCTGCGATCCCCTACTGGATCTGGGAGGCAATCGACGAGCTCAAAGCTGGTATCCTCGACGGATCGATTGTGGTTCCTACCGCGAACACACGCGATGAGATGCTCGCTGTGCGGGCGAAGTATCCGTTGGAACGGTGATCGTTCGCGTAGCTGCTGAGTAAATAAACGGGAGAGGGAAGCTACCTTCCCTCTCCTGTCTTTTGATTAGGAGCCTGCATGAACGAGAAAGAGGCAACCTCTAAGAGGGGAGATTATTTCCTGCGTGCCGAGGGGATTACCAAGGTCTATCCCGATGGAACGGTGGCTCTGAAGAAGGTTGATCTAGAGGTCCGTCCACAGGAGATCCTTGGTCTACTCGGTGAAAACGGAGCGGGAAAGACTACACTGACGAAAATTCTCTCCGGGCTTCTTCCGCCGACTGAGGGGCGTGTTGTCTCCCCGCGTGGGCCGATCCGGTTTTCCAGTCCGCGTGAGGCGCTCGAGTTCGGAATTGGGATGGTGCATCAACAATTCACCCTGGTTGGCCCGTTTACTGCTGCAGAGAACGTGGCACTCAGCCATCATCGGCCTTTTTCCCTCCTTCATTTAGAAGAGACAAAACGCAAGCTCGAACAACTGATGGAGGAGAGTGGCCTTCATGTTCCGTTGGATGTTCCGGTAGAGAAGCTCGCCGTCGGCGAGCAACAGCGGGTGGAGATCCTTAAAGTACTGTCCCGTGACGTCGACTTGTTGATACTGGACGAGCCGACCGCTGTTCTGACTCCGCTGGAGGTGGACGACCTCTTCTCTCTGCTGCGCCGCCTGCGCGATGAGGGGAGGTCGATCATCATGATCACCCACAAGCTGAAAGAGGTCGGTTCGATAACCGACCGGGTTGTGGTCCTGCGCAGAGGAGAAATGGTTGGCGACCTGCGCACTGAGGAGGCTACACCTGCGCAACTCGCCCGGTTGATGGTGGGCGAGGCGGTTGATGAGGAAAAGGGCGCTGTCGAATTGAGCGCGGAGGCGATTCCCCAACGTCGCGCTGCGGAGAAGGCCGCGGTAGCGCGAAAGGGCCAAGGAGCTCTGCATGTGGAGAGGCTGACCGTGCGCGGTGATACGAAGGATGTCGCTGTACATGACCTCTCGTTCGACGTTTATTCCGGGGAGATATTCGGAATTGCCGGTGTGGAAGGGAACGGCCAGACTGAACTTGTCGAGGCGCTGACCGGACTACGCCCAGCGGTGAGTGGCACAGCGATGATCAATGGTGTGGAGATTTTGGGAAAGGATCCACGGGAGATTTACCAGCTCGGAGTTGCCCATATTCCAGAGGATCGCTGGCGGCTCGGACTTGTCCTTCAGTTCACTCTGGCGGAGAACGCGATCCTCGGAATCCACCGCTGGAAAGAATTTCGCGGGCCGCTATCGTTCCTCCGGTGGCGAAAAATCTACCAGCACGTGCGGAGGCTGATCGAGAAATTTGACATTCAGGCTACCGGACCGAATGCGCCAGCAAAAAGCCTTTCCGGTGGTAACCAACAGAAGCTGATCGTGGGACGTGAGCTGTCCAAAGACCCGGATATCATTGTAGCGGCCCAGCCGACGCGCGGGTTGGATATCGGAGCGGCGAAGTACATCCGTGACCTATTAGTGAAAATGAAGAAAAACGGTCGGGCGATCCTCCTCGTCTCCGCTGATCTGGATGAGGTCCTTTCGCTCTCCGATCGGGTGGCAATCATGTATGAGGGTAGATTCATGACCGTCGCTCCTCCGGAGGAGCTGGATCGGGAAGCGATCGGTATGTTTATGGGCGGAATGGTGAAGGAGGAGGTATGAGCAAGCCTGCCGGCAATGCGATTGACGTTAAGCAGATAGCGCATAAGACACTTACCGGGCTAAATCCAGCGGTGGAGTCGATGTTGGCCGGGCTGCTCGGGCTGGGCGTCGGGGCAATCTTGATGTACATCTGGGGATATAACCCGTGGAAAGCGTATTGGGCATTGTTCCGGGGTGCGTACGGGGATTCCTACGGAATCGCGAGCTCGATCGCCCGTGGGGTGCCGCTTGTCCTCACCGCACTTACGTTCTCCATCTGCGTACGTGCAGGAATGTTTAATATCGGAGCGGAGGGACAGCTCTACATGGGGGCGATAGCTGCAGTCACCGTTGGGTACTTTACTCTGCCGCCAGGGTTGCATTTAATCGTTGGGTTGATATTCGCCATGCTTGCCGGAGCAGCATGGAGTTTGGTCCCCGCGCTCCTCAAACTGACCCGTGGAGTGCACGAAGTAATCTCGACAATCATGTTCAACTGGATTGCCCACTTCCTCGCGTTCTACTTGGTGGCGAACGTGCTTGTCGATCCGATACGCGGCCAGCGGACAATCGCTGTGCCCCCAAGTGCTCGGTTCCCGATCCTGTTACGTGGGACCGACCTCTCTTATTCCGTGTTCGCTGCGGTGGCGTTCGCGGTTGTCATCTATTTTCTATTATGGCACACCGCGACCGGCTACGAAGTACGGGCTGCCGGATTGAACCCGAGTGCCGCCAAATATGGGGGGATAAAGACTAAGCGGACGATGTTCTTATCGTTCATTCTCGGAGGGCTGGGAGCGGGCCTTGCCGGGGCGACTATAGTTATGGGTAACCCACCTACCTACGCGGTGATCAGTGGTCTACCCCAGATTGCCAACACCGGATTCGACGGTATGGCGGTAGCCATGGTCGGTAGGAACCATCCGATCGGAATACTGATCGCTGCTGTTTTCTTCGGCGGGCTCACCGCCGGAGGAAGGGCAATGCAAATTACCGCTGGAGTACCGCTGGAAATGGTCAGGGTGGTGGAAGGAGTGATCGTCCTAGCGATGGCGATCCCCGAGCTGGCACGGATGTTCAGGTTTTTACACCGTACCGTTCAGAAGGTGTTCGGAAGGAGAGCTGCGTGATGTTGGATTACCTATGGAGCATCCTTTTCATCTCGCTGCACGCTATGGTGCCGATCACCCTTACTGCAGTCGGAGAAGTGGTCGGCGAGACTGGGGGATTGTTCAACATTGGGCTGGAGGGGATACTTCTTCTCTCAGCATTCACCGGGGCGCTCGGAGCGGAAAGCGCTGGCCCGGTGGTGGGGTTGCTTGTGGGGATGGGGACGGGAGCTGCCGTTGGGTTCGTCTTTTCCGTGATTAACACTTACTTGAAGGGGAACCAGATGATAACCGGGATTGGAATCAATCTATTCGCGATGGGGTTCGTGGCGTTCGGGTTGATCGTGCTCGGTTCACCCGGATTTCACGCCGTGCCTGGAGGGAGCCGCCTTCCCCCGATTCAGACTCCGGTGGGGAGCTTAAGCCCGATAATTTTCATCGCTATTATTCTGCCGTTTCTGGTCTATTGGTTCCTCAACAAGACCCGTGCTGGCTTGATTCTCAAGGCAGTTGGAGAAAATCCTGAGGCCGCGGATGTGGCGGGGATAAATGTAAATCTTACCCGACTGCTTGCTACCACCTTCGGTGGAATCCTCGCCGGACTCGCTGGAGCGTACATGAGTGTTTCCTGGATTGGATCAGTGACCAAAGGAATCTCCGCTGGTCGTGGATTCATCGCGCTGGCTACAGTTGTATTCAGTGGGTTGAATCCGCTTTTAGCGCTGCTCGGTGGGTTCATATTCGGGTTCTTTGAGAGCCTCGCCACTTGGATCCAGAATCTCGCGGGATCGAAGGCAGTACCGTGGCAATTTGTGGCGATGATCCCTTACGTAGTCACGCTTCTCGTCGTTGCTGGAGTGATCGGAAGAGTTCGGTTTCCCAAGGCGTTGGGAGAGCCGTACAAACGGGAATAGCGGTTGACTTACCATTAACCAGGGTCTATGATAAAGTTACCAAACCATAAAGGGGGGTGTAGTATGCATAACCGTAGTTTAAGGTGGTTGGTGGTGACGGTGGCTGCAGTGGGACTGCTGGGGCTTGCCGTCGTGGCAGTATTCGGACAGCAGGTGGGGACTAAGGATCATCCCCTGTATATGCTCTTTCCTCCTTCAACCAATGGGGCAGCTGTACAGAAAATAGGAGCGCAGATCGCTGAGGATCTTTACAAACGCACGGGTCTGTACATCAAGCCGGTTCTTGAAGCTGATTATGCAGCGATGATCGAGGCGTTCGCTGCGTCCGATGGTGATACATTCGGAGTGCCGACGACCAACATGTATCTGTCGATCTATAACAGGACGAACGGGAATGTCACCCCTCGACTCGGCGCGGTGAGGTACGGCTATCCTTACTACTTCTCGAGCATATATTATTGGCGCGATTCCGGGATCAAGTCGGTCAAGGACCTGGCGGGTAAAGTGTGGATCTATAACGATCCTGAGTCCACTTCGGGGTACGTCCTTCCGAGCCTACTGTGGAAGAAGGTAGGGCTTACTTTTGACCAGAACCACATAGTTGAAACCGGTGGACATACTAACTCGATGGTTGCGCTTTTGAACCATCAGGGTGATTTCTGCACCGGTTATGGTTCCCCGCCGATTCCGCCTAAAGGCTGCAATCTGCAGTGGCAGTACGGTGATGATCCGGAGCTGTGGATCTGGGACCGCTATAACCACAAACTGTTCCGACCAGGCCTGCGCGGTAAATGCGTTGACCTGCGGTATGCGGTGCACAAGACATTCGACGAGGAGAAGGTACTGACCGAAATAGGAGTTCTCACCACCATCGGGCCGGTCCCGAATGACTGTCTTGCGTTTGGGCCAAACTTCCCGAAGGACCTTGAGGACAAGATCGTAGAAGCTGTTAAGGCTCAGTTCCAGGATCCGAAGATGAAGGCACTGTGGGGCGATCCGGAGTTTTACGAGTGGAAGGGTGTACAAGATATCGACGACTCCTTCTACGACGGCTACCGGGAGCTCCTCGGTCAGCCAATTCCGAAGAGATAGCAGTTGCGCTAAGCAAGCGCGTGAGGTATGATCGTACGGGAGGGGATTATTCCCCTCCCGTTTTCTAAGGGTGTGATATGGCCGGCCAACTTGTTGTGGAGCACCTGACGAAGATTTACGAACGCGGGGATGTTCTCGCCCTTGATGATATCAGCTTTTCCGTGGATAAAGGTGAGTTCCTGGTTGTGATCGGGCTCTCCGGATCGGGAAAGTCAACCCTGCTGCGCTGCATCAACCGCCTTGTCGAGCCGACGTCGGGCAAAATCTATTTTGACGGCGTAGATGTAACCGCCGCTTCCGGTGCTGAACTTAGGCGCTTACGCCGAAAGATGGGAATGATCTATCAGCATTTCAACCTTGTCAAGCGCTCATCCGTTCTCACCAATGTGCTTGCTGGCAGACTGGGGTACGTCAATCCGTGGTTGTCATTAATCCATCGCTTCCCGCGGGAAGATGTGGAGATGGCTCTCAAGAACCTGGAGCGGGTCGGAATCAGAGACCAGGCGTATAAACGGGCCGATGAGCTTTCTGGTGGACAGCAGCAACGGGTGGGGATCGCCCGCGCCCTGATGCAAGAACCGGAGCTCCTTATGGCCGACGAGCCAGTGTCTGCACTCGATCCGGCCACATCTCATTCAGTGATGAAGTACCTTGAGCAGATGAACCAGGAAGACGGAGTTACGGTAATTGCCAGCTTGCACTTTCTATCGCTTGCCCGCCGTTACGGCACAAGGATACTGGCGCTCAAAGACGGGAAGATCGTGTTTGAGGGGTTGCCCGATGAGATTGACGAAGAGCGGTTCAAGGAGATTTATGGCGAAGAGGCTGAACAGGTTGAAGTCCGCTAACATACTTAGTCGGTGGGCAACTTTGCGGCCGCGGTTCCTCGCGTTCTTCATCGACTGGATATCGTGGGGTTACATCGCCTACGGGATTGTGTATCTCCTCAATAGCTATTGGTACACGAACATTCATTATTACGGGCGTCTCGAGGTTCCGATGTGGGGATGGCCGATTGTGGTTATCGGTACACTTGAGCTCGCTGCTCTCAGCCATTCGTTCGGTCAATCGATTGGATTGACCTCATTCGGCCTGACTCTGCTGACCGAACAATACAAATTGCCATCCGCTAACCAACGCATACGTCGTTATTTAATGTGGCATTTGAGCCTTATTGCTCTGCCGGTAACGATTTGGAGTTCGAAACAGCAGAACCGCCTTCTTCATGACCGTCTGTCTGGCACACAGATGTTCTTGATAAAGGAAGTTAAGGACCGTTTGCCCACCGTTCCACCGCGGCCGTGGTACAAGACAAATCGTGGATGCATGAGTGTCATTCTCATCGGTATCACTCTGTGGGTCGGTTGGCTGGTCACACAAATCGATCTCCATACTATGTTCAGCCGGCTCGGATCGAGTGCCTACTTATGGCAGGAACTTCTTTCGCCTCACTTTACTTACTTAATCAAACCAGCGCCCGCCTTACACCAATCGATTGTAGGTGGAATGCTGGAAACAGTGTTCATGGCGTTATTGGCGACCACTGTTGGCGCAACAGTTGCATTTCCACTTAGCTTCCTTGGAGCCCGCAACATTATGGGGGTCAATCCGGTCGGGTGGGTAATATTCACTATAATGCGCGGCTTCTTCAACGCGGTGCGCTCGGTGGAAGCTCTACTGTGGGGGACAATATTCGCTGTATGGGTCGGTTTCGGAGCATTTGCCGGTGTGCTTGCCCTTACTACTCACACGATCGCTGCATTGGGCAAGCTCTACTCCGAGCAGGTGGAAGGGGTCGATCCGGGACCGCTCGAGGCGATCGCTGCCACCGGAGCACGGCGATGGCAGGTGATCCTGTACGGAGTCGTCCCTCAGATCATCCCCTCTTATCTTGCGTTCACTCTCTACCGTTGGGACATTAACGTTCGTATGGCGACGGTGATCGCTCTTGTCGGCGGCGGTGGACTGGGCAGGATTATGTTCTTCTATAAGAACCAAGTAGGACGTCTCCCCGACGCGTGGAATCAGGTAGGAGCGGTGATATTCGTCATCGTTGCCGTGGTGTGGTTACTTGACTACATCAGCGGGCGGGTGCGGGAGAAGATCGTCTGATGAAAGAGAGATATTACGCTGGATTCATGACCGAACCGCCCCGATTTCTCCGGGAGATTGCTAACGGGCTCCCCCGTGTTCGTCGCCGCGTATATGCGGCGCTTACCGACTTATGTGCGATCGTCTACGTATTGGTGATGGGAAGCTATTCGTTGAACTATATCCTCTATCACAGTAAAAGCTTTGCTGTACTCCCCTGGTGGGTTATCCTGGTCATCGCGGTGGAGTTAACCGCGCTATGGGAAAGCTTCGGGGTGTCGATTGGGATGAGGATCCTTGGGATCAGGCTCACCCCGATTGAGAGGGATTCCATCAACCAGCATTTCCTGTATTACTTACTTTGGCCTCTATTCCCATTATTTACCCTACAGCTTTTGGTGAACAGTAACGCTGTTCCACTGCACGAGCGAATCAGCGGGCTTAAGGTGGTCAAGGCGACGGAACTGCCAGTGGCTACCCCCCGACCGTGGTACAGGCAGAGTTGGGCAGCCGGGGCATTAATTGTAGCAATTGTCTCGTTAGTCACCGCGGTGATTATCACTCAGGTGAACATTTACAGTCTGTTCGCCCATGCCGATCGTACGAAAAGGCTATGGAGCCGGCTATTCCACCCTAATTGGAGCTTAATTGGAGATGGAGTGCGCCTTCTTATCGTCACGATATTTATGGCGCTGATGGCGACTTTGTTCGCGATCCTCGTTGCCGTGCCGTTGAGCTTCCTTGCCGCCCGCAATCTCAGTCAGGGGGCTATCAGGCGAACGATATATATCTTTGTGCGTACGGCGGTCGATATCATGAGATCGGTTGACGCGATCATCTGGGCGATCGTATTCATCGTGTGGGTACGTGCCGGTCCGTTTCCAGGGATGCTTGCCCTGTTCGTACAGGCGACGGCCAACCTCACCAAATTGTATTCCGAACGATTGGAGTCGATCGATCCCGGCCCACCGGAGGCAATCCGCGCCACCGGGGCAAACGGCCTCCAGGTGATCTTGTACGGGATTATCCCTCAGATCATCAACCCGTATCTCTCGTTTACCCTGTATCAGTGGGACATAAACGTGCGCATGTCCACGGTGATCGGGATGATCGGCGGCGGCGGGATCGGCCAAATGCTGTTTCAGTATATGCGGATATGGGATTACAGCAGTGCTTCGATGATGATGCTCCTCATCATGGCCACGGTGTGGCTGATCGACTATACATCATCGCGCCTGCGCGCCAAATTGAGCTGATAGTGGCTATTTTTTGCCGGTGAGTTCCTCCAAGTACTCACGGATGTCATCCAGACCGTAGGTTGTCTTAAGCGCGACGTTGTCCTCGAGCCACGCATCCTTGATCGTATCATCACGTCGAATCTCGATATCCTTGATTCCAAACGCCTCCACCATCTTTTTCGCTTCTTCTTCGATATAGCGATCCTTCACGCGAAACAAGAACCTGGGAAAACTGGGCATAACATCACCTCCAAGTATTTAGTATACCTGCTCGCTTGCGCTGTGTCACCGGAAAGGTAGAATGAACACTATGAACACAGTTGAGCTGATACGGAAAAAGCGGGACGGAGGAACTTTCACCAAGCAGGAACTTGAGTACCTGATCGACGGGGCGGTCACCGGATCGATCCCCGATTATCAGATCACCGCTCTTCTGATGGCGATCTACTTCCAGGGGATGAATGACGGGGAGACGGCCGATCTCACCGACGTGATGGCCCATTCCGGGGCGATGATCGACCTCTCGGATATGCCGGGTTATCCAGTAGACAAACACTCGACCGGTGGGGTAGGGGACACAACTTCGCTCGTTCTGATCCCTCTTCTCGCCGCTGCCGGGCTGACGGTGGCCAAACTCTCCGGCCGCTCGCTTGGTCACACCGGCGGCACGATAGACAAACTAGAGTCGATCCCAGGGTTCCGCACCGATCTAACCCGTGAGGAATTTCTCTCCCTCGTCCGCCAATCCGGCCTCGCCCTTGCCGACCACACTGCAGATATGGTCCCGGCCGACCGCATCCTGTACGAGCTGCGCGATGTCACTGCCACCGTCGAGTCTCTCCCGCTCATCGTCTCCTCGATCATGTCGAAGAAGATCGCCGGCGGAGCGAAGGGGATCGTCCTCGACGTGAAGACTGGTTCGGGTGCGTTCCTCCCCAAGATCGAGGATTCCCGCAGGCTGGCACAGTCTCTCGTTGCGATCGGTGCCCGGCTCGGGCGGAGGATTTCTGCCCTGATCACTGACATGTCCCAGCCACTCGGGCACATGGTCGGTAACTCCCTTGAGGTGAAGGAGGCGATCGACACCCTCAAAGGACGCGGCCCACGCGACCTCGAGGAGCTATGCTGCGCGCTTGGGGCGGAGCTCGTCGTCTTCTCCGGGCAGGCAGAGGACCGCGGTCAAGCTAGGGAGTATCTACGCGGGCTTTTGCACGACGGGAGCGCGCTCGCCAAGTTCCGTACTCTGCTTGAGAATCAGGGTGGGGACACCAGAGTGATCGATGACTTGGACTTGCTCCCACAGGCGCGGGACAGGGTCGAAATCACCGCGCCGCGCACGGGCGTCGTGGAGGAGCTAAACGCCCTTTCGATCGGGAAGGCTGCGTCCCTCCTTGGTGCCGGAAGATTTACCAAGGAGGACATGATCGATCCGGCGGTCGGGATCGAAATCGTGTGTAAAGTCGGGGACGCAGTTACTGCCGGAGACGTTCTTGCATTTTTGCACGTGAACGACAAAGCAAACCTCGCTCATGCGCAGGAGATGGTGGCGAACGCCTACCGGATCACAGACGGTCCGGTCACACCACCGCCGCTCATCTACGAGCGGGTCGGGGGGTGAGAAATTGAGTGATCGGGAAATTTGAAGATCGGGTGATTCAATCTCTCAATCATTCAATCGCTAGATCACTCGAACCAAATGCCCAGGGAAGCAGGTCTTTGATCGTGGTGCGCACAAACGATCCATTCGGACTTCCCATAAGTATTTCAATATCAGGTGCGTGTTCGTAGATCACCTGGCGGCACGCTCCGCACGGAGAACAGTGCTTCGCGTTACAGACGATGGCCAGCTTCACGAAATCCCGCTTCCCTTCTGAGACCGCCTTGAAGATCGCCACCCGCTCTGCGCAGACCGTCAACCCGTAAGAGGCGTTCTCCACATTCACGCCGGTGTACACTGACCCGTCGGCGCACAGAAGTGCTGCGCCGACGGGGAAGTTTGAATACGGGCAGTACGCGTTCTTTCGTGCCTCGATCGCCAGTTGGAGAAGCTCTCTGTCTTCCATATCAGAACCTTATCGTAATTCCTACCTCGGCGGTGATCCTACCTACTTTAACATCCCACCAGCCGGATTCTTCATACAGGGGAAGGAATAGAGTCCCTTCCGCCCGCAGCCGGAGGAACGGTGGGCCGAGCTCGATTCCAATTCCGGCGCTCAGCCCGATTGCTGACCAGGAAAGCCCGTCCAAGTGTAAGGCAGCGATCGCGTCTGCCACGCCACTTTCGTACTGCGCCGGGACCTGAACATCGAGCTGCGGGCTGATATTTCCCACGATCCAGCTCGTTCCGAGTCCAAGATCGACTGCGGCGAGGAAGATATCGAACCGCTTCGCAACCCCGACCTGCGCCAAATACGAGGAGAAAGAGACATCAACGCTGACGCTTCCCTGTCCTGCGTCCGTGTCGAACGTCTCATCGATCAGCGGCTGAGGGATCGGCTCACCTACGGAGGAAGCGATCCCCCGGATGATGTCGTCTGTCAGAATTCCCCCGGTGATCCTGATCGAATCGATCACCGCAAGGGGAACCCCAATTTCGACCGTCCCGTAGAGGAACGGAAGGGGGACGACCGTGATATCGGGCAGTCCCCCCTTTACTTCCGAGATCAGATCGTCGATGTCGGACTGCGACAGCCCGAGCGCGGATCCCGCCGCAGCGATCGCTCCTCCAAGCTTGCTGAAGCTTGCGGAAAGGTCGATTGTGTAGCCTCCGATCCCCGCGTCTATCCCGGACGGGAAGGCGGAAAGGCTAAACCCAATGAGCAACGCGACGGCGATTCCGGTCGTCCGGCTCATCCGCGGTCCCATCCCTCCCACTCGCGCCGTTTCAGCTCGGCCCGCTTGATCTTTCCGCTCGTGGTCTTGGGCAATTCGTTCACGAACTCGATTGCCCGTGGGTACTTGTATGGAGCGGTGACGCGCTTCACGTGCTCCTGCAACTCCTTCACCAGCTCCTCCGAAGGCTCGTATCCTTCGGCGAGGATGACGAACGCCTTCACGATCTCGCCTCGCGTGCGGTCCGGCGCAGCAATCGCCGCTGCCTCGACCACCGCCGGGTGGGAGACGAGCGCGTCCTCCACCTCGAACGGGCCGATCCGGTAGCCCGAGGTGAGGATGACGTCGTCTGCCCGCCCCTCGAAGAACAGGTACCCGTCCTCGTCCATCCGCGCCAGGTCGCCGGTGCGGTACCAACCGCCGGAGAACGCTTCCTTGTCCAGCTCGGGCGACTTCCAGTATCCGTCGAAGATCGCTGGGTTGTCCGGCCGGACCGCGATCTCCCCGACCTCGCCTTTGGGCACGGGGTTTCCGTTTTCGTCGATCAGGGTGACCCCTGTCCCAGGAGTGGGAACTCCCATTGCGCCCGGCTTCACCTCGATTCCGGGATAGTTGCACACCAGGCAGACGCTCTCGGTCTGACCGTAGCCGTCGCGGATCGTCACCCCGAACGCGCGCTTGAACGCCTCAATCGGCTCCACGTTAAGCGGCTCGCCTGCGGATACGGCGTCTTTCAGAGAGAGCTTGTACTTGGAGAGATCCGGAAGCTGGGCGAACAGCCGATACTCGGTTGGGGTGGCGCACAGCTTGGTCACTTTGTACTTCTCCAGTAGCTCCATGTAGTGGGCGGCGTCGAACCGGCCGTTGTACATGAGCTGGCTCGCTCCGGTGGTCAGCCCGACCCCGACCGGGCTCCAGTACCACTTCGCCCATCCCGGCGCGGTAGTGGCCCAGATCACGTCCTCCTCCGACGCGTCCCACCAATAGCGGGCGGTGATCCGGTTGTGGCAGTACATCCAGCGGTGCTTGTGCACCACCGGCTTGGGGTTCCCCGTCGTTCCGGAGGTGAAGTTGATCGTCATTGGGTCATCGACGGTGAGCGGGACCTTCTCTACATCGGGAGAGCCCTGTTCAATCAGTTCCTCGAACGACAGCCAACCGGGCCTGTTCCCTCCGATCAGGATGAACGTCTCGAGTGGCGAATCGCTGCGTGCCTTCTCCACCTCATCCGCAGTCGATACGTGCGCTACCACTACCCTCGCTCCGCTCACCTGCGCGCGGTAAGCGATCTCCTTCCCCTTCAACATCTCCGAGCAGGGAACTGCGACCCCGCCGGCGACGAACGTCCCCTGCTGCACCATGTGCGCCTCTGGGAGGCGGGGCAGGACGTGGATTACCGGATCTCCCTTTCGCACCCCGAGTTTCATCAGTGCGTCCCCAAACCGGTGCGCTCCTGCCACGAGCTCTCCGAACGTCACCTGACGGGCGTTTTCCTCCGCGTCCTCCCAGAAGATCGCCACTTTGTCCGGGTTATTTTCCGCATGCTTCTCCACGACCGATACGATGTTGTAGTCGGTAGGGATATCCCACCTGAACTCCCGTAACTCCTTCTCGTACTCCTCTTTGGTGTAGGCCATCTTGTTCGATCACCCTGAAATTGAGTTTTGAATTGAAGCGCTGAAATTTATAGCATATCGGAAGACGCGTTTGCAAACGGCAAGGGAGAGTGAAAACTGTGTCATCACTGCAGGTGGAGGAAAGGTCGATCGACTCCTACCGGACGATCGCTGCACCGGTGCAAGCGAAATTAACGCGGAAGAAGTCGCGGTTCATCGCGCTTATCTATCCGGTGTCCTCCGTCGAGGAGGTGGGGACACGGCTTGCGGAGGTGAAACGAAGCTATCACGACGCATCCCATCGCTGCTACGCGTACCGGGTGCGTACGAAGGCCGGGACAATCACCCGCGCGGACGACGCGGGGGAGCCGGCCGGCTCGGCCGGACCACCGATCCTCCAGGCACTGGAGGGGGCGGACCTGTACGATGTACTGGCCGTAGTCGTGCGCTACTTCGGCGGGGTAAAGCTCGGGATCGGTGGACTGATCCGCGCCTATGGTGATGCGACCCGGGAGGCGATCGCGCAGGCGCGCGTGGTGGAACGGGTTCAGCAAGTACGGATACGGGTGGTATTTCCCCCTGAGCTCAGCTCACCGGTAATGGGGCTGATCCATCGCTTCGGTGCCAGAGTGGAAGGGATCAGCTACGATACGCGCGGGCAGGCGCTGGTGCTGCTTCCGCGCAGCGCTGTTTCTGAGTTTACCGCCCAGTTGCAGGAAGCGACTAGCGGCCAGGTGCGGATAACGGAGACAGGATGATTGATTCGATAACCGGAAGGATTGTTAAGGTACGGGCGGATCACCTCGTGATCGAGACCGGTGGGATCGCCTATCGCGTCTTCTGCCCGACGCGCGTCCTGTCCGAGCTGCATCGCAGTGAGGAGGCGGTGATTTACGTCCACCTCATCCTGCGCGACGACGGAATCAAGCTCTACGGGTTCCAGAGCGAACAAGAACGGGAGCTATTCCGGGCGCTGCTGCCGGTGGGGCAGATCGGGCCTAAACTCGCGCTTCAGCTGTTGTCTTCGCTTTCCCCACAGGCGCTCGTTGGCGCGATCGCTAACGGCGATGTCGAGCGGCTGACTGCGGTGAAGGGGATCGGAAAGAAGACGGCCCAGCGGATCGTGGTCGAGTTGCGGGATAAGCTCGGCGGCGAGTTCGGGGAGGAGATCAACCTGGCACCACTCTCCCAGAAAGAGGAGCTCGCCCTGCGCGCGCTCACCTCGAAGTCGCTCGGGTTCTCCCCGCGCGAAGCGCGGCAGGCATTGGAACGGCTCCGGGGCGAGGACCTCCCGGTGGAGGAGCTGGTGCGTCGGGCGCTTGAGATTATCGGAAGCTGATGCGAATACTGGGGATCGATTATGGTGTGAGAAGGATCGGGCTTGCGCTGAGCGACCCGGACGGGATTCTCGCCAGTCCACTGCCGGTGTACGTCCGCGCCGATCTTCGGTCCGACATCGACCATGTTGCGCAGCTTGTGCATGAGCATGAGGTGGGACGGATAGTGATCGGTCTGCCGCTCAATATGGACGGCACGATCGGCGATATGGCGGATGAGGTTGCCGTATTCGCGGACCGCCTTCGGGAACGGCTCAAGGTACCGGTGGTCACGTTCGACGAGCGACTCACGAGCGAGGAGGCGGAACGGGTCCTGATCCAGGCTGATATATCCCGCAAGAAGAGGAAGGAGATCAAGGACTCGCTTGCCGCGGTGCTCATCCTTCAGGGATACCTCGAACGCGCACGAAATCGGTGATTGTCACGCTGGGTTGCAACGCGCGGCGGTGCGGTCCGCCTAATGGACGCATGAGCTTGGAAATGAGCTATCCCGCTTTCGTATTTTGTTCCAGATACGCCTCGATGAACGGGGTGATGTCACCATCGAGGACAGCATCAACGTTTCCCGTTTCGTAGCCGGTGCGGTGGTCCTTGACCATCTGGTAGGGGTGAAGGACATAGGAGCGGATCTGGCTCCCCCATTCGATCTTGTTTAGGGTCCCCTGCAGTTCCTCGAGTTTCTTCGCCTGCTGCTCGCGCATCAGTGCGGCGAGCCGTGCCCGCAGGACCCGCAGCGCCGCCTCTTTGTTCTGGTGTTGGCTGCGCTCGTTCTGACACGATACCACGATTCCGGTCGGCAGGTGGGTAATCCGCACCGCGGAGTCGGTGACGTTCACATGCTGGCCCCCGGCTCCGGACGAGCGGTATGTGTCGATCCGCAGGTCCTTGGGATCGATCTCCACCTCACCCTCATCATCGATCACCGGGATTACGTTCACCGCGGCGAACGATGTGTGGCGGCGGTGGGCCGCGTCGAACGGAGACAGGCGCACGAGGCGGTGCACCCCCTTCTCCCCCTTCAGCTTTCCGTAGGCGTAGCGCCCCTTGATCTCCAACGTTGCGCTGCGGATCCCGGCCTCCTCTCCCGGGCTGATCTCGAGCAGGTTCGTTTTAAATCCGGCCCGCTCGCAGAACCGCCCGTACATGCGCAGCAGCATCTGCGCCCAGTCCTGCGAGTCCGTTCCTCCGGCGCCGGCATTGATCGATAGGTAGCAGTCGGATAGGTCGTATTGATCGGAGAACGTGAGTTCGATTTGAAAGTTGCGTATTTCCGATTCCAACGCTGTGGCACGGGCATCGAGCTGTTCCAGCTCAGCTTGGTCATCCGATTCGATCGCCATCTGGTGGAGGATCTCGATTTCCTCAAGCTCTTCCTGCAGGGAGCGGTAGCGCTCCAGCAGCGATCGCGCTCGCTCGAGTCGGCGCGTTACTTCGGTGGCATGAGCGCGGTCATCCCAGAACCCGGGGGAGGACATTTCCCGCTCCAGTGAGGCAATCTCTTCGCTCAACGCCTCGCGGTCAAAGGTGATCACCGATCTTCGCGATATGTGCTCGTAAAAGTTCGATCTTTTCGTTATCCATGGTTTTCGCTCCTGCGATAGAAACTTTAGCCGGCATGGCCTGCTACTGCAATATCAACGGGTATCGGTCAGTGAGGGCGATCGGACAAAGGTCCCCTTTGGGGGCGACATAGTGGCGAGCTTTCCCTAACGGCGCTCTCATCCCTGGAATGGGCTACGGCGTATACTCCCAAGTAAGGGAATTATTATGAGACGTGCATTCCTTCTACACCTGAATGATAGGGGGATTAAGATGACTAAGAGGGGCCAATGGAGTATTGGTATCGCGTTACTGTTGTCGATACTCGTTTCGGCGGTGGCCTACGCCCTGCCGAGCTTTTCCGATTTGAACATCTCCGCTGGGAACCTCAATCCGACCGATAGGATCGAGGTACAGGAGGTGAGGATAACCGGTGATTCGTCCAACGACGTCGTGCTTACCGCAATTACCATCCAGAACTTGGGCACAGCAGCGAGTGGGCAGATAGATAAGATCGAGATCTGGGACGGAGGAACCGAACTCGGGGAGACGACAAACATTGCGGGGCTCCCTTATGGGATCACAGTTAACTTGGGCGGTTACTATATTCCCAAAGGGTCGACGCACTACATAAAGATATACGTGACTGTCGGGACGAACGTCTCCGGAGATGAGACGGTTAACCTCAGGGTTAAATTCTATTACCAGATGAACGGACTGTCTTATGCCAGTGCTTGGATCTCCGATCTCACTGGTGAAACGATCAAAAACGGTGGGTTCGATCAGGTTTCGGATACAGCTCTCGATGCGGGATTCCTTAACCCAAACGACGAAGCGACCGTTCAGATTGCTGTATTCACCGATAATGATGCCAACGGAAACGATGTACTATGGGCCCAGACTGGAGCGAACACGATTGTGGAAGTGGAGAACCTAGGTACGGCGACTACAGATGATATCGATCAGGTAAAGGTCACACTCACGATAAACGGGACTAATTACGTGTGGGGACCGGGGGCATGGAATCCGGGCAGTCCGATGGAGTTTAAATACTCCGATTTCACGCCCGCCCCGGCGAATATCCCGGATAACAGCAGTGTGACAGTTACTGTTGATATGTGGATCAAGAACAAGGATAGCGTTACTGACGGTCGCACTATCCGCACTAAAATTACTCTGTTCGTAAAAGAAGGGGGGGTGGAATACGAGCAGTCCGTCATCTCGAGTACCACCCAGACTATCCGCAAACAAGGGTTTGAAAAGATAGAGGATGACAGCACTAGCCTTGTCTCTGGGACGATGACCACCGGAAGCAACCTGGAACAAGTGGTTACAGTAACGGATGACGATGTGAACGCCAATGGCGTTAAGATAGATGCCATCTACATTCGCAATTTGGGAACGGCCTCTGGCGACGAGATTCACCAGATTCAAGTCAAGGCAGGGACCACCACTCTTGTTACCATTACGCAGCCGAACGCATTATTTGACGATTTTAAGGCGGGTATGACGATCCCGCTTACGACTACGAAGCTCGTGGCGGACAACTCTTCCCAGACGATCAAGATCTATTATGAGATCGATGTCCCGGTCGATGGACATACCCTGCAACCGGCTGTCAAGATACGGGGGGAGGAAGGTGGAGACGAATATTGGAGCGATGAGGTTTCCTATCCTGATTCCATTGCACTTTATCAACCGGGATTCGAGATAGTAGAAAATGTGACCCCTCCGGAAGGAGGAACTGCCTACTCCGGCCAGCGTCTCCTCGCCCAGAAGATCAGGTTAGTTGACCGGGACGAGAACGACGATGACGTTGTTATCGGCCCGATAGTAGTTAAGAACCTGGGAACAGCGCAGGAGAGTACTGATGTGGTGAAGATTGAGGTATGGCGGCAGGATCCGGACGCAAGTGACGCTGTATTGCTTGGAGAAACCACTGATCTAGCTGGTTTGCGCACGGGAGGGGTCACAATTCCTACCCCTGATAACAATGTTGTAACTGATGAGCCGGCCGGCTCCGAGACGTTCCTCTACATCTACGTCACCATTGCCGATCCTGAGCAAATGGTTGCCGGCCGCACCTTACAACTAGAAACGCGCGTCCTTCACACTGAGGCGAACGTTTCCTACGATAAATCAGTAGTTGGCAACCAATGGACATTAGCAATCAACCATAGGCCAGTGCCCGACTTTACGTTCAAGAAAGTGACAACTACATCTTCCGCTGTTCCCAAAGCTGATTTTACCTACCAGGACACGATACAGTTCTATGGGACCGCTACCGATCAGGATGGAGACGATATCGTCTCTTGGCATTGGGATTTTGGGGATGGGACAACCGCGGATGAACAGAATCCAACACATCAGTATCAAGATGGCGGGACATTTGATGTCACTTTGACGGTTACCGATTCCCGCGGTCTTACCGGTTCAGTGACGAAAACGATAACCATAGAAGGGCCGCCGAACGAACCACCAGTAGTCGATTTCTCGTGGAGCCCGTCCGCTCCTGATGTGGGAGAAGAAGTGACGTTCACTCCCAGTGTTTCCGATGAAGATACTCCGTTCACTTACGCATGGGATTTCGGCGATGGGACCACCAGTGAAAGCGAAACGCCGAAGCACTCCTTCGCTGAGAAGAAAACGTACACGATAACGCTTACAGTGACTGACTCCCGCGGTGGATCGACTACGGTGACAAAGACTCTGACTATAGGGAATGAGCCTCCAGTTGCTGCGTTTACCTATTCACCTACCTCGCCAGCAGTTGGTGAAGCAGTGCAATTCACCGATAAGTCCACTGACTCCGATGGCACTGTACAGGGATGGGAGTGGGACTTTGGTGATGGTACGACCTCGGACCAGCAGAACCCGACTCATACCTACTCTGCTGCCGGCACGTATACCGTCACTCTGGTGGTGACCGACGATAAAGGAGGCCAGAGCTCGGCGGCGACGCAGGACATCACCGTGGCCGGACCGACCAGCATCGTAGTCTATGCCTATCCAAACCCTGCGGTGACGACGGCGACGATCGTTTACTACCTGCCGACCGGGACTACGGATGTCGTTCTGCATGTGTACGACCTTGTTGGGAACTTGGTGTACGAGCACGATCTCGACACGGCGGAATCGACATATGATTGGGATCTGACCTCGACTTCCGGAGATGGGCTGGCGAATGGACTCTACTTCTGCGTGGTAACGGGGAAGAGCTCGTCAGGTGCGCTGGTTCGCTCCGCGATATTCAAGTTACTGATTCAACGATAAGGGAGGGGAACGACTGTGAACCGACTGTATATCTTATTTATGGTGATCCTCCTGGGACTGGGGTTGGAAGCCGCCGGGGCGGGAGCTGTTTCGGTGTTGGATCTCAACCCCGGCGTGCGCGCGATAGGAATGGGCGGAGCCGGGCTCGCCCGAGTGGATGGAGCGGAAACCTTGTATAACAACCCCGCCGGACTTGCTGAGCTCTCCGGGATTGGATTCGGTTCATTTTATTCCACTCAAATGGGTCTGTTGAGCTATGGGGCGGTTGATCTCACGTTCCCCAGTTGGGGACTGGCGGTGCTCAGTTTAAACGCGGGCGACATTCAGGGGTACGATTCATCCGGCAACCAAACAAGCGTGCTTTCCTATCAGGACACGGCATTAGTATTCGGATTCGGGTTATCCCCGAAAAACATCCCGTTTATTCCCTCCCTGCCACTCGATTTTTCCATAGGAGGAAGGTTGAAATACCTATCCGTTACGAGTGGAGGTGCGAAGGGATCAGGCTTTTCTGTTGATCTTGGATACAGGATGACGTTCCCGGATCGGCGATTGGGTCCGATTTCGATAACCAATACAGCGGTCGGGGTAAGCATTACGAATTTGTTCGGTTCATTAAACTACGAAAACCATTCCGATCCGTTCCGGATGGATATCCGCGTGGGAGCAGCTACTGAGATCGCTGCTGTTGCCACCGTGGCTGTGGACGTCGACCTTGGGGGAGCTATCCATTTCGGGATGGAGTATCGACCGGTGAATACGTTTGCGCTCCGCGCCGGTTTCTTCAACCGGGCTGGCGGTATGGCGATCACTCTGGGACTGGGTGTAGATGTGCAAGGGTTTATTCTGGACTATGCCTACGTCACAGGAGGAGATCTGTCAGGGAGCCATTTGGTTTCGCTCTCGATCGATTTTTCCGGGATAGACATCTCTTCGTTCAGTCGTGTCTTCCGCCGATTGCTGCCGTAAAGAAGATTGAGCGATCGGGGAGATCTGCAGAACGAAACGACGGGCGGTTCATCCGCCCGCTTTCCATTCCTCTTCCAACTCGTCGAGCCGGTCGGCGGCGATCGCGGCGCGGATATCCTCCATCAGTCGCGTCAAAAATCTGAGGTTGTGGATCGTTGCCAGCCGGTAGAACGATAGCTCGCCGGCGCGGCACAGGTGGCGGAGATAAGCGCGGGAGTGGTGGCGGCACGTGAAGCAGTCGCACGTCGCGTCGATCGGGCGGGGATCATCCCGGAAGCGGGCGTTTCTCAAGTTGATCCGGTGGCGCGGCGCGCCCTTGACGAACACCGTACCGTTTCTGGCGATGCGAGTCGGCGCAGCGCAATCGAACGTGTCGATCCCGCGGCGCACCGCGGCGAAGATGTCCTCGATCTCACCAATCCCAAGCAGGTGCCGCGGCTTGGCATCGGGCAGGAGTGGGATCGTCCAATCGAGGACGCGGTACATGTCGGCCTTGGACTTCCCGAGCGATCCCCCGATTGCGAACCCGGAAAAATCCATCCCCCCAATCACCCGTGCGCTCTCGGTCCGCAGGTCCTCGTACGCTCCGCCCTGCACGATCCCGAACAGATGCTGATGCGGATTGGGGAAATCAGGGACTCCCGCGAGCTTGGCGAACGCGGCGAGAGCTCGCTCCGCCCAGCGATGGGTGCGTTCCATCGCGTTTTTGGTGTAGGCGTAGTCGTGCAGCGGCGAGGTGCACTCGTCCAGCACGAGGATGATGTCCGCCCCGAGCTTGCGCTCGAGCTCGATCACGCTCTCCGGTGAGAAGAATCGGTCCGAGCCGTCGATGATCGAGCGGAAATGCACCCCCTCCTCGGTCAGTCTTACGAGCGACTTACCCTGCTTGTAGTTCCCCGACTGACGCGGCCGGTCTTCACCCGGGAAGATCGAGGCGACCTTCCCCACTCCGTGCTCCTTCCCCGCCCCCAGGCTGAACACCTGGAACCCGCCGGAGTCGGTCATCGTCGGGCGGTTCCAGCCGGAGAACCCGTGCAGCCCGCCGAGCCCAGCGATCGTCTCCTCCCCCGGACGCAGGTGGAGATGGTAGGAGTTTGAAATCACGATCTGTACGCCGATCTCTTCGATCGCTGCTGGTTCGACCGCCTTCACGCTCGCTCGCGTCGCCACCGCGACGAACGCCGGGGTAAGGACATCCCCGTGTGCGGTATGGATAATCCCGATCCGGGCGCGCGAGTTTGCTTCTTGATGGATCAGCTCGTACATCGTTAGTAGAAGGTAGTAAGCGTGCGGTGATGCGGGGCCATCTCCCGGTCCTGCGATGCGTGCCACAGGAGCCAGTCGAGTTCGAGGGATAGGAGCTGCCTGCCCTTGCGGGCGAGGGCGTCCCGCAACAGCTCGACGGAGACAATCGTGGCAGCGCGGATCTCGACCTCCTCAGGAGCCCCAGCCTCGATCCATTCCTCGTTATCGATCTTCGCTGCCAGATCCTCACTGTAACGCATCACCCCGGCGGCGCGCAGGAGCTGGGGGAGTTTGTAGTCGGCGAACGCGGTCAGACGGGCTATGTCGTGGAATTCGCCGTACGATCTTCCGGCGAAGCACGCGTACAGGTCGCCAGCGAAAATCTGCGCCCGCTTGTAGAACGCGACCCGTTCGCCCTTGTAACTTGCTTCGTCGCGGAACGAGGGGAACGCCTCCAACACGAGTTCGACCATCCGGAGTGCGCTCTTGCCCGCGGCCGCGATCAATTGTTCCGGCCGGCCGGAGTAAAGCTCGGTCATCCGCCGACCGATCTCGCGCATGATCGCGACCCGTTCATCAAACAGTGGAATCTCACCGATCTTAACCTCACCGTGCAGGATCTCCCGTGCCTCGTCATCGGATATTCGCGCGAGATATGCGAAATTGTCAATCGGGCGGCCGGCGAGAAGTGCCTGTTTCAGGACCGAGGTGAGCGCGAAATACCCGCTCAACCGTTCTCCGTCGACTACCACTTCCCACCGCGGAGCCGGGAAGAAGCAGAAGTTGAGCGCGTCCACCACCAGCAGGTAGGCGACGGTGCGGGCAGTCCCGTCGCAGTAATGGTGCACGCAATCCCAGTTCGGGACTGGAAGCGGCAAGAGGTTTTTTGCCAGTCCCGGGATCGCGCTTTCATCTATGGATACGTGATCCGCGTTCTCCATGACGAACCGCGCGCTTTCGCGGACATCGATCATGCGTCTCCTTTCTCGCTTGTACGAATAGCAGCGATCCATTATCCGATGGGACCTCATCCCATGCTTGCGCCAGGGCACGGCATATATCCTCGAACCTCGGGGTAAGCGCGCCGAGCAGTCCCTCCTCGTGGAGCGCGATGAAAAAACGACTCGCAATCCGGGTTATCGGTCCACGGATCTTAACCCGAGAGAATCCAGCGGCGTCAAGCGCCTCTCGCAGGGATCCTGCGGTAAAATGGTGTAGTTCGAACCCACGCGCTGTCGCAATTGTGCCGCGAAATCGCTTCAGGAACGGCAGGCCGAACATCTCCGCGATCTTCCCTTCGAGCGGTTGCATCCCGGGTTCTCCGTTTCTTCGGGTGAACCCAGGCCGGCGCGGAAACTTTGCCGCGATATTTTCCATTTCTGGACTGTGATCGAACTCAATCAGGTATTCCGCTTCCCGCGGCGGACGACGCTCCTTTACCGCGTAGCGATAGAAGAATCGGTCTCCTTCGGGGAACAGCTCCGCTTCTTCCGCGAACGAGCCGGTTAGTTCGCCTTCTAGATTCTCGACTGTGGCTACAAGCGCACCCCCGTCCTCCAGCACCCGGTGCACTTCGCGCAGGCAAGCGGCGGGATCAGGGATCTGTTCGATCGCCGTGCCGGCAACGACTCCAGCGAAACTCCCATCCGGGAATGGAAGGTCATCACCGGAAGCGACGCGGAATTGCACATTCTTGTACCCGAGCCGTTTACGGTTCTCCTCGGCCGTGTTGATCCGCTTTTCCGACTGGTCAATTCCCACGATCGCTTCGACGTACGGGGCAAGCGGGAGGGCCGGCCAACCATCGCCGGTTCCGATGTCGAGGATCCGGCCGGTCGTTCCGAGGGCGGATAGGTAGGAGAGTACAAGGGAAAGATCGATCCAATCGTCTATTCGCGCCGGGGTGTACGGGCGGTACACCCCGCCGAGATCGGGAGGCGCCTGATGGTCCATCCCATCGTAGCGGAGCGCCGCCGAGGTCACCCATTTCACCTTGAGATTACCGCGTATCCACTCCTCAATCGGCCGCATCGTTCCTCCTTGCCAAGGATGGTACCGGAAACGGAAGCGGCGATAAAGCCTAACCCTCAAGCGCGCGGTACAGCGCGGTGTAATCACAGTTTGGATTCCAGAATAGGTAACCGTCTGCTCCGGCCTCCTGTGCTGCTTTGATCTGAGCGCGGATGTATTCCTCGAGCGACATCCCAGTGGGTATGTCCCGATTGAATGCTTGAAGGAACGGACGCAGTGGAGTTTTCACTCTGGTCTTCCCTGTTGCTAATGCTTCTTTGACCACCCGATAGGGATTGTCCTTATAGTATTCTTCACTGTAATGTGATGGGTAAAGCATCGGGGAGACGAAATCGACGCGGGCAGCGATCTCTTCAAGTGATTGGCCGATTGGGTCGATTTTCTTCTTGTTCCAGTTCCACATTACCCGACCGAACAGATCTGCCGAAATTGTAATCCTTCCTGCAAGAACTTTCCGTGCTGCATCCAAGAACTTATCTATCGCAGCGTAACGGGCCCCGTATCCGGTGCCAAGGCCGTCTCCGTCTGGGAAACGGAGATAGTCAAACTGGAGTTCGTCGAACCCAAGTGATGCCACCTCGGAGGCGATTGCCAAATTGTATTTTACCGCCTGGGAGTTATTCGGGGGGACCCAATGACTCGATAGCTTAAGGTACGCTGCTAGCTTAGGATCGTAAAATAGCACTTGACGAGCGATCACGTAAATTCCGACGTCATGTAAGCGTCTGATTAGTACGCGTGGATTGATCCTCCCCACAGCAGCTCCGATCTCACGTGCGAGGGGGACATTGCTGGCGTAGGTTACCTCTCCGTGCATGTTCTTTACGTTTATCACCACCGCATTGATCTTTCCCTTCTTTGCTTCAGCAATTATCCCAGCGAGGGTCCCCTCCTTGGTCAAGGCGAACGAAGTGAGGTACACCCCGATCCGTTCATGTGGAGATAAAGGTAGGGATGCCTCGTTGATGGTGGAACCGCGGTCGATTCGTACCCCGAACAGGGTAACAAAGACCAGCAATGCAACGAAGAAACGTGAAGTGATCGAGGTTTTCATGTAGTTCAGTATATCAGTGAGTATATCAGCATGCGGTACTGTCTCACCCTTGCACATGGGAAGTAGGGCACGTTGAGCGAGGTAACGGGAGTGCGGTGAATTTGGGTCAACTGTGCGTTCACCGTTGCTTCATATTTCCTCCACTGAATCTCTATCGCCTTCCTGTAGATTTTGGTAATTGTCCGTTTTTGTAGAGGCGGATATAATTTAAAAAAGCGGGTTTTCAAACTAAGGAGAGGGACGGATATGAAAACAGCAATTTGGTTTTTTTTGGTCGGGCTTTGCGCTCTAACCGTCGTTGGATTTGCGGCACAGCACCCTCCGATCACAATATTGGGGGATTCCGATTTCACCGCTGCGAACGGGGTACTGTCTGGAAGCGGAACGGTGGATGATCCTTACGTGATTGCGGGTTGGGAAATTACAATACCGCGTGGTGTTCCCTACGGGGTGAATATTCAGAACACGACAGCCCACTTTGTGTTACGTGGGTTGGTCATCCAAGGAGCAGCGGATCCAAAGGGCGCGGCGATCCATCTTGGATTCGTGTCCGGAGCCCAGGTGGAGGGTTGTTCTATAACGAATTCCCTTAACGGGATCGAAATAGCTTCTTCTACTGATGTCACTCTGACTAGGAACGTCCTTTACGTGCAGGGAATGGGATTGCGCGTGACCGGCGAAACTCCGGAGGAATATCATCTTGCCATTGATGAGACGAACGTTCTGAACGGGTCGCCCATCCACTATATATACGGAAAGAGCAACGGGACGATAAGTGGGCTCAAGGGTACGAGTCTCTATGTGGTTGACTCGACCAACATGACGATAGAGAAGAACAAGATCGTAAATGGGGATGGAATTCAGCTTGCTTTTGTGAAAAATTCTGTGATACGTGATAACCAAGCTTACCGAACGAATCCTGTTTACACCGAGCACGGGATCTCCCTCTATCGCTCCGATAACAATAAGGTGACCGGAAACCTCCTGAAGAACAACCGGTTTGCTGGTATATATCTCTGGCTGTCAAACGGTAACGAGGTATGGGATAATCAGCTCCTTGCTAACAACTATGGCCTTCTCATCTCGGCTTCGGATAATAATTCGGTGCATGATAACGTAGTGTTCGCTAATCCAACCGGGATCCAGTTAACCGCTGGCTCAAAAGGAAATACGATAACCAAGAATATTATCACCCAGGAGAATACAAAATACGGTGTAGCGCTTGATCATTCCACTGGTAACGTTGTTGCAGAGAACGCGATCACGAAAGCGGAGACAGGAGTTTATCTCGGCGCTCAAGCGAACAATAATACCGTAACTTCGAATACAGTTGTTGCGGGAGCGTACGGGGTAGAGGTAATCGGATCGTATAACGATATCGCTCACAATCTGATCTCCCAGATGCGTCAGGGGATCCTGTTCCCGGAGACTTACGGTAAGCGCACGATTGTCGGAAACTCAATTCACGGGAACGTCTTGTCAGAAGATGATAAAGATCTTTATCTAAACCACGACTCTCAAGTGAATGTAATGTACGGGAACTTCTTCTTCGGCACAGGAGAAGCCCTAGTGGAGGATTATGGCAAGGGGAATATGTGGACCCGTGCTGGAGAAGGAAACTTCTGGAGTACATACACGGGAACCGACGCGAACGGTGATGGAATCGGAGATACTCCGATGACTGTTTATCCGTCCGCTGCGCAAGATACCGCTCCTCTCACATCCGTTGCCGGAGCGAAGGATTGCCTCGGGCTTCTGAGCACTCTTAAGCAGGAGACAGTCACCATCGTTTCTTCAACCGGAACCGAACTCCATGTCAACGCGCGCATTGCTGATGCGGGATACTCTCGATTCACCGGGTTTCGCGGTTATCCGCCATCACTTCGGGATCTAATTACCTCGATACTGTTTGTGTATCCCCATGAGGTGACGAGCCGGTTTACCATGGAAACAGTCTCCTTTCCGCTGGATATCGCGTTCTTTAACAAAGATGGGAAATTCGTCGGCGGGATGACGATGAAAGCGGGGGTGTCGGGATTAGAAACGAGCGATAACAAAACGCAGCAGCTGTATACAGCGAAGAGCCCGTTTATGTACGCACTTGAACTACCGGAGGGATATCTCGATAAGCACGGGATCGGCGAGGGTACCCGGCTGGTAGTTCCAGGAGCCGATTGAGGATGGGGAAAATAGCGGCGGTCGTCTTCGACCTCGACGGCACACTTGTTCGTTACCATGGAGTGAAATTCGAGTCAAGCTGGGGAGCGATCGCCGCTGCTGCTGGGGTAAAAGAAGAATCCGATCGCCTTCTGGCTGAGTATCTCCCCCGGCGCGATGCCTACCGGGAGTGGGTAGAGCAGGATGCTAAACTCCTCACCGGAATGCCGGTTGCGACGGTGAAAGAGAAAATCTTTCCCCCGCCCTACGCACGCGGAGCGCGGGAGGCGATCGCTAGTTTGCGAGGAAAGTATCTCCTCGGAATCCTGTCGTCCGGTGTGGATCTTGTCGCCGATTATGTCAAAGAGGACCTCGGACTCGATTTTGCCTTCGCCAATCGCCTTCTGACTAAAGACGGTCGGTTTACGGGCGAGAGCGAGCTTATCGTCGATTTATGGGGGAAGGACGAAGTCCTAGAACGCATCGCTATGGAGTATGGAATCACGCTCGATGAGGTGTGCTTCGTTGGTGATCACATAAACGACATTCCGGTGATGAGGTGCGTTGGGCTTGCAATCGCGGTCAACTCTAAGGACGATGGTCTGTCTCGCATTGCCGACCACGTGATCGACGATCTTTCCCTGGTTCCCGCCATCATTACTGAATTTGAAAAGCGCGATTGACTCTTTCCTCGCTACGATCTAACATCAACTTTGTGACTTTGGGGTCCAAAGGAGGGGAATATGGGTATAACTGTCGGAGCAATAGTAGTAATATTGGTACTCTTTTTCCTAAACGCAATTCGTATTGTGCGCGAGTACGAACGTGGGGTGATATTTAGGTTAGGAAGACTCGTGGGGGCGAAAGGACCGGGGGTCTTTCTACTTATCCCGATTGTCGACAAGATGGTAAAGGTGAGCCTTCGTACTGTTACCCTCGATGTCCCGCCGCAGGAGGTGATTACCAAGGACAACGTATCCACGTTGGTGAACGCGGTGCTGTTCTTTCGAGTGGTCGACCCGTCCGCTGCGGTGGTCGAGGTGCAGAACTACGTCGAAGCCACCCGCCAGATAGCAATGACCACGTTGCGCAGCGTGCTCGGTGGGGTAGAACTCGATGAGATTCTGTCCAACCGAGAGAAGATCAACGTCCAGTTGCAAGAGATCATCGACGAGCAAACCGACCCGTGGGGGATTAAGGTGAAGACGGTGGAGATCAAAGACGTCAAGATTCCGCAGGACATGCAGCGGGCGATCGCACGTCAGGCCGAAGCCGAGCGTGAGCGTCGCGCTAAGATCATCAACGCCGAGGGAGAACTACAGGCAGCGACGAAGCTGTCCGAGGCGGCGGCGATTATCGAGCGTAACCCAGCTGCGCTCCAACTGCGCTACCTGCAGACCTTGATTGATATCTCGGCGGAGAACTCATCCACCATCGTCTTCCCGGTGCCAATCGACATCTTCAAGTTCTTCCAGAAGAAAGAGTCAGAATAATCTTCAGATGGCAGATTACGACCTCGTGGTGATCGGGGCCGGGCATGCAGGGAACGAAGCGGCTCTGGCCGCGGCCCGGTTGGGTGTTGCTACCGCGCTCATTACCATCAACCTGGACGAGATCGGGAAGATGCCGTGCAACCCGGCGATTGGCGGCCCGGGTAAATCGCAGATCGTTCGCGAGATCGATGCCCTCGGTGGGGGAATGGGATTGATCACCGATGCGGCGATGATCAACATCCGACTCCTCAACACGAGCAAAGGGCCGGC
>CAZZJU010000008.1:0-29230 GCA_964654805.1 uncultured Thermotogae bacterium
TCGCCGTGCGCGTCGTCGACGTACACTCCCGCCCCGTGCTCTCGGGCGATCTTGGCTATCTCCGGAAGCGGAGCGAGATCCCCGTCCATGGAGAAGACTCCGTCGGTGATGATCCAGATATGGTTGTACGGCGGGTCGTGTTCCTCGGCCTCGTTCATCACCCGGGCGAGGTCCTCCATGTCCTTGTGGCGGTATATCTTCCGGTCGGCGTGAGAGATGCGGATTCCGTCGATGATCGATCCGTGGTTCAGCTCATCGGAGACGAACAGGTCGCCGCGACCGGCGAGCTGGGGGATCAGACCCTCGTTCGCCATGAACCCGGTCTGATAGGTGAGGGACGCCGGAGCCTGCTTGAACTTCGCGAGGCGGCGGTCGAGCTCCTCATGAAGATCCATGTTCCCGGCGATGGAACGATCGCTTCCCGCTCCCGCCCCGTACTTGCGGGTCGCTTCGATCATCGCTTCCACCACCTTGGGATGGGTGGACAGCCCGAGGTAGTTGTTGGCAGCAAGCATGATCACTTCCCGTCCCTCCACCTTGCACGTCGGCCCGCTCGGGCTCTGCAGTTCCTTCGGTTCCCAGGTCAGATGCTCGTCCACCAGGCGTTGGTATTCCTCACCCAGGTATTTCGTCGGGTGCCGGTTGGGAATCATCAAGATCACCCCTTTGTTTGATGTGCGGCGCACGGCCGTTGCTATATCCGGATGCCTTATCCTAACCGAATTATCCGCTGTTTTCCATGGGATAGACTCCTTTGGTGACCGTATAAGTCGCCGATAGTTCATTCACAACTCCCTCACATCTCCCCGCCAAAATGAAGCCATCAACATCTCCAAAGGAGGAGAAAAATGACTAAGAAGTTTGTTAAAAGAGCGATAACGTTAGCGGTATTGGGAAGTCTGTTGACTTTCGGAGTAGTGTTCGCACAGGGATACGGCTACGGGTGGAACACCAATAATTCAGCGACAACGCTTACCGCAACACCAGAGGTTAAAGCGGCGCTCCTGGAAGCGCTCACCGGCCCGGAAGGTGAGTACGCGGCGTACGCGATGTACGACGCAGTGATCGAGAAATACGGTGAGGTCGAGCCGTACGTGACGATCCGCGCGGCGGAGGCGCGGCACATCGCAGCCCTCCAACGGCAGCTCGACAAGTACGGGATCGATTACCCGGAGGAAAACCCATACCTCGGGAAGGTTGAGGCCCCGGACAGCCTGGAGGCAGCGGCTAAGGCGTGGGCCGACGGGGAGATAGCGAACGTCGAACTGTACGATCGGCTCCTTGAACAGATTCCAGCTGATGAGTATCCGGACGTAACGCGCGTGTTCGAGAACCTGCGGCGGGCATCGCTCGATGCACACTTGCCGATGTTCAAGGCAGCGGCGGAAAACGGTGGAACCCTCACTCCGGAGCAGATGCAGGAGCTTTCCCCGCGGGGACTATACGGAGGATACGGGTCAGGATATGGAGCGGAGCACGGCGGGCATGGCCGCTGGGGTGACTGTGACTGAGTAAAGAAGAACGGATCTTCGTTATGGGGCTCGGGTTTTCCCGAGCCCCGTTTTTTATCCCCCGCCTACCGGGGGGATGAACGCGACGCTCGCTCGGTCGTGAAGCTCGGTCTCAAGCCCGTCCAGGAAGCGCGTGTTCCGTCCGTCGACCAGAATGTTGATGTATCCGTGGGATAGTCCGTCTTGAAGTTCGGAATACAAACGAGGGTAGGATCTCTCAATGCGGGCGAGCAGATCGGACAGACGCGCACCGGCGGGCAACTCAATTTGAATAGGGAAAAAATCGGTATTGGCTCGCAGACCGCCGAATGCCTTCACCGTAACTTCAATTTTACCTTTCATTCCGCTACCAGGTTATCCGGAGATGGGGTCGTGTTCAAACCAAACATGATTGGCGACGGATGATCCTCCGGGTATAATCCCGATTATCATTGCAAAAAGGGGTCTAAAAGCATGGATAAGAAACGCGTCCTTGTGTGCAGTGCCTGGCCGTATGCCTCTGGGGTTCCCCACCTCGGGAATCTCGTTTCCTCTTTGCTTTCTGGTGATGTGTTTACCCGGTATTGGCGAATGCGCGGCAAGGACGTGCTCTACGTTTCGGGAAGCGACGCACACGGAACGCGGATCGAGTATGAGGCACGGCAGCTCGGGATCTCGCCTGCTGAGCTTGCTCAACGCAACCACGAGAAGATAGTGCAAGTGATCAATGGGTTCGGAATTGAGTTTGATAACTACACGATCACTGAGTCGCCAGTGCACGTGCGTTTCGTCCAGGATATCTACCTCCAGATGGAACGAAACGGCTACATCATAACCCAAGAAGAAAACCGGGCTTACTGTCGCAACTGTAAGATCTTCCTCGCCGATCGGTTCATCACCGGAACCTGTCCGCGCTGCGGTTATCCCCACGCGATGGGAAACCAATGCGATGCATGCGGCGCGATACTCGAGCCGGAAGAGTTGATCAATCCGGTGTGTAGCTTCTGTGGTAAAAACGACATCGAGTTCCGTCCGACCAAGCATTGGTATCTCGATCTGGAAAAACTTGCGCCTAAGCTGCAGGAGTACGTGCGTTCGCGCAACTTTCAAGGGAATGTGCGGTTGTTCACCGAGCGGATGATTTCAGACGGGCTGCGGCCACGGGCGATGACGCGTGATATCTCCTGGGGAATCCCGGCCCCGTTCGCCGGAGCAGAGGGAAAAGTGATCTACGTATGGGGAGAGGCCGCGCTTGGCTACGTCTCGGCGGTGATTGAGCACTTCGACGGAGACGAGCGGTGGAAGGACTTCTGGTTCGGGGACGATGTACATCAGGTCTATACGATCGGTAAGGACAATATTCCATTTCACACCCTGATCTTTCCCGGGCAATTGATCGCTTCAGGACAAGGTTATCACCTTCCAGACCAGATTGCAGCTACTGAGTATCTGAATTGGACCGGGGGACAATCGTTCTCCAAGAGCCGCGGGATCGGGCTCTACTGTGATGACGCCCTAGAGGTGATGGATCCGGAATACTGGCGGTTTTATCTTCTGTACAACCGCCCGGAAGGCCGTGATGTTAACTTCTCGTTCGAAGAACTGGACAAAGCGATAAACGGAGTGTTTATCTCCAACATTGCCAATCTGATAAACCGCGTTCTCTCGTTCGTCCAGACCCGCTATAACCGTGTAGTACCGGACGGGCCACTTGACTCCGAGATTGTCGCACGCTTGGAACAAGCTAAAGCAGTGTACGCGAAGGCGTACGACGATGGTTCGCTTTCCCACGCTTTGCGGGAGGTGTGCGCTCTGGCGGTGTTCGGGAACGAGTACTTCCAGAGGAAGGCCCCGTGGGAGACGGACGACGCTGGGGCAGTCGGGAGCGCATTTCACTTGGTAAAGGGGATAGCGGTTATGCTCTACCCCTTTGTGCCCAAGTTTGCTTTGCAGGTCTTGCAGGCGGTGGGGGTTGAAGAAGCGAGCTGGAAGGAGATCGATTCCCCAGATGGCGGCCGGGAGATCACGGAGCGGCGAGTTTTGTTGGAGAGAATAGAAATAGCCCAAGTGAAATCACGGATCGAGAGCGTGGGCAAAGGCGAGGGGAAGGTACCGTTTGAAGAGTTTGAGAAACTCGATCTGCGCGTAGGAGAGATTCGGGCAGCAGTGCCAATCCAGGGAACGGACCATCTTTACCGGCTTACGATCGATGTTGGGGGAGAGCTACGCACGAGCGTTGCCGGACTGCGTAATGCATATACGCAGGATGAACTTGTCGGCAGGAAGGTCGTTGTTGTGGCAAACCTTGCTCCGGTAACGTTGAAAGGGGTAAAATCCGAGTGTATGCTCCTTGCGGCGAAAGGGGATATAATATCCCTCCTTTCACCGGACAGGGATGTCCCTCCAGGAACGCGAATTGGCTAACCCTATTGAAAGGGGAAATTGGTATCGCTAAAATCGATTTTGATTGAGGTGTTTTTGTATGTATGCTGTGATTGAAACAGGCGGTAAACAATATCGAGTTGAAAAAGGGATGCTCCTTGAGCATGAACGGATTGACGGGGCCAACCCCGGCGATGCGATTACGTTCGACAAGGTGCTCATGGTAGTGAGTGATGATGGAGTCAAAGTGGGGGATCCGTATCTTGCCGATGCTACGGTTAAGGGAGAGGTCAAAGAGGAAGGACGTGGCGACAAAATAGTGGTCTTCCGCTATAAGAGTAAGAAGGGCTATCGCCGCAAGCGCGGACATCGACAGCCCTACATGCGTACTCTGATCACCGCGATCGAATCCTAGGAGGCGACGTGGGCGAAGTCATCGTTCAACGCGATGAAGAGGGACGAATCGTAGCCCTGGTCGGCGAGGGAATGGGAGAGCCTAATGCTGCGACGCGGAGCGGGATGTACTTCCTGCGCGCGGCGGAGAGTGCGCTCTCCGAGTATCTGCACCTTTCCCCATCCCTCACGGCAACTGATGAGGTAAGATTGATCGTCGACCGGAGTGATCCCTTGTTGAATCGGGAGATCGATGCGGTGATGGAAACCGTAGTCAGGGGGTTGAAGCTCTTGGCGCGGGATTTCCCGAGTGAATTTGCGGTGCACGAAGCCACGCTAGGGGTAAAAGTTTGATGGAGGATGACTGATGGCACATAAGACGAGCACTGGTTCGACTTCCAATGTACATGACAGTCCAGGCAAGCGCCTGGGGGTGAAGCGGTTTGGCGGAGAGTGGGTGAACGCGGGGACGATCATCGTCCGCCAGCGCGGTACTAAGTACGGTTTAGGAAAGAACGTCGGCTTGGGACGGGATTTCACGATCTACGCCACCGCTCCGGGTTACGTCCATTTTACGGGACATAAGAAGACTTACGTGAGCGTCCTGCCGACGCGGGAGGCATAGCTCCTCTCCATGACCGTCCCTCTAACGTCCAATGTTTCTCGATGAAGCGAAGATCCGCGTCCAGGGTGGACGTGGGGGGGATGGAGTAATTAGTTTCCTTTCCAACCGTCATAACCCGCGTGGAGGACCGGACGGAGGTAACGGCGGCCGCGGTGGTGATGTCATTGTGCGTGCTTCTACGCACATTTCGACGCTATATTCCTTCCGTAATGAGCCGGTCTTCCGCGGTGGTGACGGAGAACCAGGAGGACGTAATCAACGTCATGGCGCGCGAGGTAAGGATACTGTAATTGAAGTTCCGGTTGGAACCGTAGTGCGTGACCTCACCACCGGGGAAGTGATCGCTGATCTGGCCACTCCAGGGGAGGAAGTGGTTCTTGCTCGAGGAGGTGAGGGAGGACGAGGAAACCGCAGCTTTGCCACCTCGGTCCGGCAAGCTCCACGCATCTGTGAGCGCGGACTTAAAGGAGAATCGAGGACCCTTCTCCTCGAGCTCAAGCTGATAGCCGACGTGGGGATAATCGGCTACCCGAACGTGGGGAAGTCGAGCCTGATATCGCGCATATCGGGGAAAAAGGCGAAGGTCGCGGATTACCCGTTCACCACGATCGTCCCCAACTTGGGAGTGGTGGATGTGGATGGAGTGCATCAGTTCGTGGCGGTCGACATTCCTGGGCTGATCGACGGGGCGCACGCCGGCAAGGGGTTGGGAGACAAATTCCTGCGCCATGTAGAGCGGACCCGCCTTCTTATTCACATGATTGATCTGGCAGGGCTGGAGGGACGTGATCCCATTGATGATTATGCTCGGATCAATACTGAACTCGCAGCGTTCAGCCCGCAACTTGCCGCCCGTCCGCAGATCGTGGTCGGCAATAAGGTCGATCTTATCGAAGAAAGCGAAGTGGCGAGGATGGTCACCAGATTCGCTGAAATTGGGGTGGAGCTACATCCGATTTCGGTGGTGACCGGTGCGGGGGTGCAGACTCTCGTTTCTCGGGTATACTCCCGACTGGAGGAGTTGAAAAAGGCGAGTGAGGCTCCACCGGCACCGGTGCGAAAGCGGCGGATATATCGTTATCATGGGGAGACTGGCTTTTGGGTCGACCGTGATGGAGACGTGTTCGCCGTACGCGGGGCTGAAGTGGAGAAAATAGTGAAAAAATTGGTGCTTGACAGCCGTGATGCTTGGGAGTATCTAAGCGAACGGTTGGAGAAGATGGGGGTGATGCGGGAGCTTCACCGCCGCGGATGCACCGACGGCGATTTAGTACGGATAGGAGACGTAGAATTTGAGTTTAAGGGGTAAGACCGGGCTTTTCGGTGGGACGTTTAACCCACTTCATAATGCCCATTTGCTAGTGGCGAAGAAGGCACTTGAGCAGTTCGGGTTAAAGGAGGTTATTTTCATTCCATGTGGGATTCCTCCTCATAAGGAGGTAGCCGACGGAGTGAGTAAAGAAGATCGTTACGAGATGGTGCGGCTGGCGATAGCCGGTCAACCCCGGTTTTCCGTCTCTCGGATTGAGATAGATCGGGACGGACCGTCTTACACGATAGACACTATCCGTGCTTTGAAAGGGAAGCACCCGGAGGGATTATGCTTTATTGTGGGAGCGGATTTACTGTCGCAGATTGAGACGTGGAAGGAACCGGAAGCACTTCTCAAAAGCGTGCCGTTCATCGTCGCACCGCGAGACGGCGTGCGGAAGGCAATCTTCACCGCTCCCCCGTTTGACCGGGCGGAAATTCACTTCCTCGATATGGAGGAAGTCGATCTCTCCTCCACTTGGGTGCGCGAGGCGGTGAGACGGGGGGAAGAGTTCGAGCGATCGGTTCCTCCTCGGGTAGCGGACTACATCCGTGAACACGGCCTTTATCGGGAATTAACAAAATCACTTACATAAATAGGAGGTAAGGATAAAGGAGACACTACGCGTAAACGAGCGGATCAAAGAGCCTGAGATCCGAGTTATCGACGAGAACGGGAACAACCTCGGCATTATGCCGACGGAACAGGCACTTGCGTTGGCCAAGGAACGTGGGCTAGACCTGGTTGAAGTGGCGGCGCAGGCGAAGCCGGTGGTGTGTAAAATCGTCGATTACGGGAAGTACTACTATCAACAATCGAAACGCGAGCGTAAACAGAAGCGTCGCTCGCGGTTGAAGGAAATGAAGTTTACGATCAAGATCGGGGAACACGACTTTCAGACGAAGATGCGACGCGTGCGCGAGTTTCTTACCAAAGGGGATATGGTGCGGGTGAGTATATTCTTCCGCGGACGGGAAATTGTACATATGTCACGCGGGCAGGATTTGCTCAAGCGGGTCGCTGCCGAGGTGAGCGACATCGCGCGGGTGGAGCAAGAGCCGAAAGCCAAAGGGAAAGTAATGCAGATGCTGCTTGTTCCCACGCAGCCCCGACAAGGATAGGAAGGAGGCGGTAATGCCTAAGCAGAAGACGCACCGAGCCGCGAAAAAGCGGTTCAAGATCTTGAAGAGCGGTAAGGTTCTGCATCATATGTCGAACTACTTTCACAAGAACGTGAAGAAGCGTCCGAAGGCGAAGCGTCAGGCCCGACGGGCGAAAGAACTTACCGGCGGGCAGGCGAAGCGGATCAAGAAGATGATACAGACGTAGGAGGAGAGAAATGCCACGTGCACGGGGAGGAAATAAAAGGCTAGAGAGCCGTCGTAAGATTATGCGGCTCGCCAAAGGATTTAAGGGTAAGCGCGGGACTTCGCATCGCATCGCCAAACAATCGGTGATGAAAGCGATGCGAAATAGCTACATCGACCGACGCAGGCGCAAACGGGATTTCCGCCGGTTGTGGATAACGCGCATCGGTGCAGCGGCACGGCAGCATGGTCTGTCTTACTCTGAGTTCATCGGGGGATTAGAAAAGCGCAGCATCGGGCTGAACCGCAAAATGCTCGCTGACATTGCCGTGCGGGACGAAAGGACGTTCGCTGCTCTCGCCGAGATGGCGAAAGAGGAAGCAGTTAAGGGCTAATATGGATTTCCAGTCAATCGTCCTTAGGCTACATGAGTTCTGGCGGGAACGTGGTTGCCTGATCCTGAACCCCTACGACGTTGAGACCGGGGCGGGGACGTTCAATCCGGCCACGTTCTTCGGCACCCTCGGCTCGAATCCGTGGCGGGTGGGATACGTCGAGCCGAGCCGACGGCCTACCGACGGCCGGTACGGAGAAAACCCGATTCGTCTCAGATTACATCATCAGTACCAGGTTATCCTGAAGCCTGCTCCGGAGGATGTGCAGGAGGTATACCTCGCAAGTCTGGAGGAACTGGGATTACGGCTGTCTGAGCACGATGTCAAATTTGCCGAGGACGATTGGGAATCGCCTACCTTGGCTGCGTGGGGGGTTGGGTGGCAAGTGTGGCTTGACGAGATGGAGATCACCCAGTTCACTTATTTCCAGCAGATGGGCGGGATTGATCTCAACCCGATATCGGTAGAACTAACATATGGACTGGAACGGATCGCCCTGCTTCTGCAAGGTAAGGAGAGCGCGTTCGACCTCGATTGGAACGAGAATGTACGCTACGGCGAGCTGTGGCGGGAGAAAGAACGTGAGTTCTCGGTGTATAACTTTGAAACGGCCGATACAGACAGGGTCCAACAGATGTTCCAATTATGTGCGGATGAATGCCGCGATAACCTGAAGGCAGGGCTCGTGTTCCCAGCGTACGACTATGCACTCAAGTGTTCACATCTGTTCAATATTCTGGACGCGCGAGGGGCGATCAGCGTTACTGAGCGGGAGAGCTATATCGCACGTATCCGGGCACTTGCTGTTGGGTGTGCAGAGGAATATGTAAAGAGGGGGAAAGATGCCTGACCTTCTGTTCGAAATCGGTACGGAAGAGCTCCCTGCTCTTGAACTTCCACGGCTCGGGAAGGCGCTGCAAGAGGAGGCAAGTCGGGAGTTTGCCGCCCGCCGCATCTCCTACTCCGCGATCGATCTGTATTATACCCCGCGTCGGATCGCGCTAGTGGTGCGCGACCTTGCAGAGAGACAGGAGGACCGCGTCGAGGAGGTGAAAGGGCCGCCCGCCGCGGTGGCGTTCGACGGGTCCGGAAGACCAACTCAAGCCGCAATCGGCTTCGCCAAAACACAGGGTGTTTCTGTGGATGAGTTGGAGACTCGGGAAGTCGGTGGTAGAGCTTACCTGTACTTGCGGCGGAGCATTCCCGGAAAGGCGACGAAGGAGATTGTTCCCGAGATTCTTCCCGAGCTTGTCCGCCGCTTGCGCCCGAGCAAGGCGATGCGTTGGGACGATTCCGGGCTGACGTTCATTCGGCCGATCCGTTGGCTTGTCTGTCTGTACGGGGAAGAGGTAATCCCGATACAGCTTGGCTACTTGACTGCCGGGCGTGTCACCCGGGGACATCGATTCATCGCTTCGCAGCAGGTGCCGATTGCCCGGGCGGAGGAGTACGAAAAGACGCTCGCGGAAGTGTTTGTCATTGTGGATCAGAGAAAACGTGAGGAATCCGTTCTAGCGGCGCTTAAAGAAGCCGCTGCTCAAAGAGGGGGAAACTATCTCCTTGACTCCGAGCTCCTCACCCGGGTGGTGAACGGAGCCGAACATCCCGTCCCGGTGATCGGACATGTACCGGAAGAGTTCCTCGATCTTCCGGTGGAGGTCATCCAGGCGACCCTGCATGAGGAGGGCAAGTTCATCCCGTTTGTCCTTTCCGACGGGACGACTCCGTACTTCATGGGATTCCGCGACGGGCTTCCCGATGAGAAGGGAACGGTACGCGCTGGGTTTGAGCGTGTAGTCCGCGCTCGGCTGCGCGACTCGCGGTTTTTCTTCGAGAAAGACCGCACCCGTCCTCTCGCCGACCGGGTGCGGGAGTTAAAGAGCGTAATTTACGACGTGCGGCTTGGGTCTTTGTGGGAGAAAGTGGAACGGATCAGGACTATAGCAGGAAAGCTAGCCGGGGTTCTCTCCGTTCAGCCGGCTGATGTCGATCGGGCGGCGTTTCTGTGCAAGGCTGACCTTGTGACCGAGCTTGTACGTGCGTTCCCCGAGCTTGAGGGAACGGCCGGCGCGATCTACGCTCGCCTCGACGGGGAACCGGATGTCGTGGCGCGGGCGATCGGTGAACATTATCTCCCACGGGCGTTCGACGATCCCCTTCCCGAAACTTCAGTGGGCGCAACGGTTAGCTTAGCGGATAAGATCGATACGATCGTCGGAGCGCTCCTCGTCGGAGAAGCCCCCAAGGGCTCGCATGATCCCTACGGGATCAAGAGACAGGCGAACGCGGTTGTGCGGATCGCGGTGGAGAAGAAAGTTGATATCGATGTCATCGCGCTCATACATGAGGTCGAGGACTGCTACACCGCTATCGAAAAGAAAGCGAATCTTTCTGCTGTAGTTTCGTTCCTTGTCGAACGGGCGTTGCAGGTGCTGCGTCAACGCTATGGGATCCCGCCGGATGTGATTGCGGCCGTTGCGGCTTCCGGAGCGGGGAATTTTTACCGCGCGTATCTACGGGCTCAGGCTCTGTCGGCCTATAAGGAACGGGAGGAATTCGTCGCGTTACGCCTCGGCTTCTCCCGCGCGCGTAACATTACAAAGACGGTGGAAAGAAGCGATTTTGACCCTGGTCTGTTCACGGAGGAGCGGGAGCGAGAACTTTGGCGGGAGTACTTGAAAGCGGAGGGGGAGCTCACTCGTGATCTCGAAACGGGTGACTACACGGAGGCAATTGAACGGCTCCTTGCGCTTAAAGACCCAATTGATCGGTATTTTGATGATGTGTTAGTTATGGATAAGGATGAAACGGTGCGTGGCAACCGCCTGGCGTTCTTGAAGGCCCTTTCCGATCTTTTCCTGCGTATCGGTGATCTCAGCTTAATCTCGATCGAGGCCAAGGATTGAAAGATACATGTTTTACCAGAACACGGCTCATCGTTTCGGAACTGGAAATCTTCGGATTTCATGGGTGGTATCCGGAGGAGAGGGCGGAAGGAAACCTGTTTCGGATCGATCTCGAGCTGGAAGGATCGCTGGAAAGGGCGATTGCAACGGACAGGCTGGAGGATAGCGTAGACTACACGAAGGTGGTGGAAACAGTCCGCGATGTCAATGAACAAAAGAGATTCCGACTCATCGAGTCCTTCGCAGGTGCGATTGCGGACGAACTTCTCCACCGCTTTCCCATGATCGACCGGTTGACAGTGCGGGTGCGGAAGTTGGATCCACCCGGATTGAAGAAGGGGATATGGGTAGCCTTCGAACTTACGAAGGAGCGGGAATCGAAGAGGAATTAGTATACTTCTGCCTCGGATCGAACCTCGGTGACCGCAAAGCTCACTTGGAATTCGGAATATCACGACTAGCCGAAAGCGGAGTGCGTGTCGTACTGCGCTCGTCGGTCTATGAGACCGAACCTGTTGGGCTCACCGATCAGCCGTGGTTCTTGAACCAGGTGATTGCCGGAAGAACCGACCTTTCTCCACGTGCCCTTCTCTCTGTTTGCAAGCGGATCGAGCAGGAAGCGGGGAGAAGGGATACGGTCCGGTTTGGCCCCCGCATTCTCGATATAGATGTCATCCTTTACAAGGGGATGGTCGTGCACGAACCCGATCTGGTGATTCCTCATCCGCGCATGCTCGACCGACGGTTCGTATTGGTCCCGCTGTTGGAGATTGCGCCGCATATACGCGATCCCCGTAGCGGGGTGGAACTTGCGCAAGTACTCTGTGGGCTCGATGAGGGAAAGAAGGTGGCAAAATTAAAGGAAAACGAATTCTGATCTCGGTTGATTCTCCGGACGGCAAAGCAAAACGAACCCGCGTTGCCATCCTTGAGGATGACCGACTGATGGAAATTTATTACGGACATCCGACACAGGAACGAATTGTCGGAAACATCTACAAGGGGAGAGTGGAAGACGTTCTCCCCGGGATGGGGGCAGCATTTGTCGATGTGGGGGAACGTAAAAGCTTATTTCTTCCCCAGGGGGAGATCAACGATCGCATCCTCAAAGAACACGGGTTCAAACCGTGGCATGGAGCGGCGCCGATCGAGAAGATCCTACGCCCTGGACAGTCGCTAATTCTACAGGTGCGTCGGGGGGAGATCGGCACAAAAAACCCGCAAGGAACCACAAAGATCAGTCTTCCCGGTCGGTTTTGGGTATATCTCCCGACTGAGGATCGGCTTGGAGTCTCGCGACGGATTGAAAGCGTGCGCAAACAACGCCAACTGCGCCGTATCGCGCGCGAGCTCAAAAAGGAAGGAGAAGGAATGATCGCTCGCACTGCGGCACAATGGGCGAGTCGGGATGAACTCGCCCACGATTATCAGCTCCTCGCGGAGACATGGCGAGAAATCGAGGCTGCAGCGCAGAGGTCATCCGCACCTCAGCTGTTATACAAAACGATGGGTCTTGTCCAGACGGTCCTGCGTGACCGCCTTCTTCCCGATGTGCACGAAGTGGTGGTCGATTCGGAATTCTTCCGTGAGAAGATTATCTCATTCCTCGACTATATGCACATGGAGGAGTACAAGGATCGCATCCGGGTTCACCGTGACAAGACTCCTTTGTTCGAACATTATCACATTGAGGAACAAATCCAGGAGACTCGCTCGCGTCGGGTCAACCTTGCCGGAGGCGGTTTCATCGTGATTGACGAGACCGAGGCGCTCACAGCGATCGACGTTAATACCGGTGGGGACGTGCGCCATCGTACTCAGCAGGCAGCGATTTTGAACACCAACCTAGAGGCAGTGAAGGAGATCGCACGGCAACTGCGACTGCGACGGATAAGCGGGATCATCATTGTTGACTTTGTGGACATGGAGAGCCAGCAGCACATCCAAAAGATGATTGATGCGATCAAGGCAGAGCTGCGCAAGGACCGCGTGTCTGCTGACTTCATCGATATTACTCCACTTGGGCTGGTGGAGATTACCCGCAAGCGGGAAGGAGAAAGCCTCGCTGGAATGCTCGAGGGAGCGGAGTTCGACGCTTGATCGAAGAAGATGTCGGTGCTAGAATAAAGATGATACGGGCGAATAGCTCAGCTGGGAGAGCGTTCGGGTCACATCCGAAAGGTCGCAGGTTCGAGCCCTGCTTCGCCCAGTTATTTTTTATATCAACTTCGCCGTAGGAGGGATTTCTCTGTCTCTAAGACATTTAGGACTCTCATTAACCAGCGCGTGACAATTGGCCTTATCCGAGCTTTGCCCTGTGGTTTTCCTTAGGGAGTTAGAGTTAAGCGGTTCATTACAGCTCAGCCTTGTTCTGGTGAGTGCACAATAGGGCCCAGTATTTCCTGCAAGGTTTGTACGTAGTTGTCGAAGGCCGAGCGGCCTTTCGCCGTCACGGATATGAAAGTGCGCGGCTTGCGAGAGACGAATGCTTTTTCAACGGAGATATATCCTGCATTTTCCAGCTTGTGGAGGTGGGCGCCGAGGTTGCCGTCGGTTGTCCTCAGTAGATTTCGCAACGCAACGAACTCCATTTGGGCATTATCAGGCAGTACTGTCAGCGCGGCCATAATGCGCAACCGTACTGGCTGGTGGAGGATCGTATCGATCTCCGCCATACCTACCTCCAGTTATGTGAGATGTAGAGTCCGCTAAAGAATAATGTTCCACCACCCATTAGCGCCATTATTAAGCAGAAGTAACTTGGGATGAGCAAATAGCTAGCGATCCCAATTGTTGTAACGGCTATGCCGATCCACGCTAGCGGTGCCCACAGCCATATCCCCATGATTACATACCCGAACATAGCGGACAGAGCGATAACTAAACTCATCGATACCGGATCTGCAGCAATACCAGTTAGCGCGATAGCTAAACCGGAATAAGTTAGCAATGCCAACCAAAAGAATCCGATGCGGGCGTCCTGATACAACCAGCGGACTTTTTTCGAGTATCTCCTTCCCACCACAATTGAGATGACTATACCGGGGATTACCAATGCTGTCCATAACATTCCCGCTATGTCGGGGTTAAGGAACTGATTACCAAGATAGCCGAAAAACCAAACTGTGCCCCATACCATCATGTAATACGGACCTCCGCCGTGAGCTAAACTTCGGCGAGTTTGTATTTGTGTTTTTCGAATAACTTCCAATGTCTCCTGTGCTGTATCACGTGTAACATTCATTCGTTCGCACCTCCGTCAATCGTATAGAGTACTCTATAATGCAGAGCGCTCCACATTGTATAGTTTGTCTGGTACGAGTCAAGTAGTTGCAGTAGGGCAAACTTTTTGTGGTATCATTTTTAATATGCACGATTTACTTAAAAAGATAGAGCAGGAGATAACCGAAGCTAGCTCGTTTCAGGAAGCATGTGGTCGGGCGGTGTCGCTCCTGCGTCGGGCAGGTTCGCACTTCAATTGGGTAGGAATATATCTGAAGAAAGGGGATGAACTCATCCTTGGGTTGTGGGATGGACCGGAAGCGACTGAACACGTGCGCATCCCAGTTGGAAAAGGAATCTGCGGCCTTGCCGCCCGCACAGGAGAGACGGTGGTTGTCGACGATGTCAATACCGATTCCCGCTATCTCGCGTGTTTTCCTGAGACGCAGTCTGAAATGGTGGTTCCGATTTACAGAAATGGCATAGTAATCGGTGAAATAGATATCGATTCCAACACAAAATCCGCGTTTAGTGTTGCTGACCAGACGCTTGTTGAAAGGGTAGCAGAGTTGTTGGGGCAATGCGCATAGAGTATCGGCAATGCTAGTAGTTCCCATCAGGACGGGATTATTTTGTAAACTCCCGTGCAATTTCATCTACAAGCACATCACGATTGCTCATCTTAACACGAAACAACTTCAATTCACGGCGTACGCGATGGACGAGTGGGTGGTCCAGATGGGCGTGGGTTGAGATAATCAGTGCCTTGTCACTCGTGAGCGCGCGTTCAACAGCAGGGATGAACAACGGAGATGAAAACTCCATTGGGGCAAGCTCATCGATGACTATAAGGTCTTTGCCTTCGATTGCTCGTTCAATTGCCGCAATTCCGATCTTTTCAAGATCTCCTAGATTTACGGTATAACGCCCGAGCTTTGGCCCGCCACGGATATGAAGATGAGCGAGGATACCTTCACTTCCGGTAGCCACATCAATCACAGCAAACCCGACCCGATGACCGCACTTTCTGATCTCTTTTGTGACCATCCCCCCGTAAGACAAAGGGACACGATCCAAAACACGCTCGATCAGAGTGGTCTTTCCCACCCCCGGCCTTCCGGTGAGAGCGATGCGTGCCTTGATACTCATACCTCTCAATTCTATCCTCTTTTTTATCATGGAGAAAGGCACGCGTAAGATAGCTCATCTTGACATGGATGCTTTTTACGCTGCAGTGGAGCAGCTTGATAACCCCGCTTACCGGGGGAAGCCAGTTATCGTGGGGGGGCTTGGGCCACGTGGAGTTGTCTCCACTGCATCGTACGAAGCACGGGTATTCGGTGTAAGCAGCGCGATGCCGATGGCAAAGGCACGTAAGCTATGTCCACACGCGATATTTTTATCTCCACGATTCTCCCGTTACAAGGAAATCTCAAACCGTGTGCTTTCTATAATTCGCGGTTACACGCCAGTAGTGGAAGCCATCTCGTTAGATGAGGCATTTTTCGACCTGACCAGCTCAGAACGAGGAGACATGTCAGCGGAGGAGATCATACGCAGTATCAAAGCGCAGGTACAGGAGGAGACAGGCCTGACCTGCTCGGTTGGGCTCGGGCCGAACCGGTTTCTGGCGAAGATCGCGTCCGAGCTCGAAAAGCCGGACGGGTTGGTGATTATCACTCCAGATCGCGTGCAGGAGGTTCTCGACCCTCTTCCGGTCGGTCGAATCTTTGGAGTAGGCAAGGTGACGGCCAGGAAACTGCGCAGCCTCGGGATTACGACCATTAGAGATCTAAGAATGGCCCCTCTTGATCTTCTTGTGCGTGAGTTCGGTAAGTATGGAAGAGATCTGTATTTCCTCTCCCGGGGCGAAGACGATACTCCAGTACGCCCACAGCGGGAAGCGAAATCAATATCGCGTGAAATCACGTTTCCGCAAGATGTTTATGACCGAGAGGAGATGGAGGTTATCATCCGGCGGCTTGCTCGTGAGGTAGCGGAACAACTTCGTCGGGAACGTTTTTTGGGAAAAACTATCAGGATTAAGATCAGGTTTCCTGATTTTCGCACGATTACTCGTCAAGCGAAGATGGAGGTGCCAACTGATTCTACCTATCTTATCGAGGAATCAGCGGTGGCACTCTTGCGGCGGCGGGTTGATCTGCACGGAGAAGGAGTGCGCCTCCTTGGAGTGGGAGTGGGGAACCTGGTCGATGGGAGCGCTCGTCAGCTTCCTTTGTTTGACAAGAAAACGGAGGTCATAGATCGGACTTTGGATCGATTGCAAGACCAGTTCGGGGAAAACATCGTAAGTTGGGGAGGATAATGGACATCTCTCACCTGGGAATAGGAAGGAATCGATGGCGGATCTGGACGCCTCGAGCTATCCTAATGAGGGAGGTGATCGCAGGTGAAGCGCTATTTTTTGTGGTCGCTGTTTTTGTTAGTCTTCTCATTCAGCGTTGCTGGAATGCCTCTTTGCAGTTACCATGCACCGGTAAGCAGTCTTGCCAGCTTGGGAATAAACTTTTCTTATCATTACTACAATGATCCCTATGGCATCCACAGTCGGGATATAAACTCCGGAGAACTGCAAATACGGTATAAGCAGCTTTATGATTCGCCAAACTTTGGGTATGATTTCGCAGCCAAGAACGATATGACTATCTCTCTTCTTTCACTTTCCACTTATGCCGCAGATGCTGATGGAAGCATGAAGCTCTATTTCTCGCCCGATCGTGACTTCTTCGGTTTCGCTGGTGCTTGTGGCAAGACTTCATCCTCTTACGAGACTGTCGGAATATCCGTGAACCTAGGCCTTGGGTATGGGCGGTTCACCAATGTTACTCCGCTTGCTAAAGCGATGGAGATCGATGCGTACCTTGTGCGGCGCGGTAGCTTGAGCGATCACCTCTCCGATGTCGATTTGCAGGCTCTTGCCCATGAGATAGACAGCGCTTCCACCTACGATACGACAGCCGACCTTTTGGCAGCATTGCAAGAAATTATAGAAGGGAGCGGGTTGGTAAAGGAAGGTGGACTGGATGCCCTTGACATCTCTGAAATGTCGAAAATCATCGCGGACAATACTCATTCCCGCTATTGCGGCGGCGAGGTGAAATTTGGATTGAGTTACGAAATCATCGACCCAATGGGAGGGGCAAATGACCTTTTTGCTACCGCATCGTTTAATTACGCGTTCACTACTACGCCGAAAGCACAATTTCTCGTGCAGGGGCACATAACCGGCTCGTCTGACATCCTAAAATCGCACGACATGTCGCTAGCAATGAGTTATGATTATCTCATCTCGGATTTTCTGAGCGCATCCGGAAGCTATAGTTTTAACCAAGAGGCTAATAGTGACGAAGTCGCAAACTCGTATGAAATAGATCTAAACCTGAACTTTACCCCAATAAAGACCGCGAGGATCACCTTGGAAATGAGATTCTCGTACGAACCGTATTATCTGGAATGGAGTCAGGAAGTACAGCTGAGCATAGGAATGGAGCTATTGTAGCGAGGAAACGACCTCTCGCATCAGAGGGTCGCATATTAATCTAATACTGTCATCCAACGGGAAAAAGCGCGCTTCTGCTATTTCATCCGGATCAGGATTTGGTTCAGCATCAATCTCGATCCGGTAAAAGTGCATGATCCAGTGAAGGAGGCTTCTCTCTCCCAACTTCGCCCTCACATCGATCAATTCGCTGATTGCGGCCTTTATTCGCAGTTCTTCGTGCACCTCCCGCAGGAGGCCTTCGGCCGGTGATTCTCCAAACCGAACGAATCCTCCCGGTAGAGACCAGAGTCCCTTGGTGAATCCGCGGCTCCCCTTGACGAGGAGAATCTTTCCATCACGGATCGCGATTCCCTCAACCACTACCCGTGGCATGGTAGCGTGAATTGCTGCTCGCACGCGGGGTGAAACTCCAGGGATATGTGCGAGGGTATCCTTCCCTGGCCACTCCCGGGGGAAACGAGGGAGTTTCGGAACGGCGAATACAACCGGTTCTGAAGTCGCGAGCGGGGCAATTTCTTCGATTGAGAAAGGAATCTCCTCTTTAACAGGGAGATCGAGTGTCCCGTCGCGCTCCACGAGGAAAACTTTACCATCCGTCTCGACGTAGTAGTGCATAGTCGACCATTTTACTGCACGGAAACGTCTCAGCAAGGGGAAATTACAGTTGTGGCATGGAGAAAATCTGTTCAATTGGCCGTTTCCTTTTTACCCCTTGACAAACAAAGAATTTCATGTTACAAATCTAAACGATTAGTCTAATCGTTTAGAAAACTATGACGACGATCAAAGATGTAGCGAAGAAAGCGGGAGTGTCTGTAGCAACGGTATCCTACGTGATTAATGGAACGCGTAACGTGGCTCCCGATACAGCGGCGCGAGTGCGTGCTGCCATGGAGGAATTAAACTATCATCCCAATGCTGTTGCTCAATCGTTACGTACCCGCAGTACACAAGTTATCGGAGCGGTTATCTCGGATATCAGTAACCCGTTTTTCGCCACTCTAATCAGAGGAGCGGAAGATTGTGCACGGAAGAACGGGTATAGCCTGCTTATCTGCAACACAAGCGAAAAATTGGAGAACGAACTGGTTTATCTGGAGCTTCTATCCCGCAAGCGGGTGGACGGAATGATCATCGCTCCAACTGGGAAGAACGATGAGCTGATTCGGGATCTTATTGCTCGTGGTATGCAGATTGTGTTTATTGATAGAAAGATGGAAGGAGTAACCGCTCCCGCTGTTCTCTCGGAGAACGAAGAAGGAGCGTATCAAGCAACTCGCTACCTGATTGAGCAAGGTCATCGCCGGATCGGGATCGTCCTCGGGCTTCCTCATGTCTCTACCACCACCGAGCGGCTCGCCGGCTATCGACGTGCGCTTAAGGAGGCGGGCCTCACCGAGGATCAATCCCTCATCGTCTACGGTCACTCCCAGGTCAATGGTGCACGCGAGGCGTCGGTGAAGTTGCTTAAATCTTCAACCCGCCCGACGGCGGTGTTTGCCACTAACAACCTGATGACAATCGGACTGATGATGGCGATCCACGACCTCGGGCTTCGCTGCCCACAAGGCATATCGGTGATCGGATTCGATGATTTCGATTGGTCAGCAGCGTTCGAACCGCCGCTGACAACCGTAGCGCAGGACCCATACCTGATTGGGAAGAAATCTGTTGAAATTCTATTTACGAATCTAAACCATGCTGACCGTACTACAAATGAAGTTAGGATACCTACGCGGCTTATCCCGCGTGGATCGGTTTCGTTCCGACAGCTTTAATTTCAGCCAATGGGGGGTGATGGATGGATCACAAACAGCAGATGCGCGAAATACGGGTAGGAGAGCGGTAAAAAAACAGCGGGAAATAAAATATTAAGGAGGTATAACAATGAGAAAAGTGCTGCTTGTAGCGCTGATTCTAGGAGCAATGCTCATCCTAATGGTAGGGATGGGGTATGCCGATACTAAGCCGCTGATGTACAAAGGGCATCCGATGTTCCTTGGTTTGGCAGCTCACTCAGTACGTAATGTGTGGGAAGATCTATACGTTAAAGCATTCAACTGGTACTGTGCCGATATGGGGATTCGCTCTACTTGGACTGAAGCAGGATACGATACCGCCACTCAAATCACACAAGCGAAGCGCCTAATTGATATGGGGATCGACGGGCTGATCATATCTCCTTGGGATGTGAAGGCATTGCGGGTAGTAATGGACTATGCCAAAGAGCACGGTGTCCCGGTGATTTGTACTAACACAGTTGTTGACAGTAGCTATCCACTGATGTTTGTCGGATTTGGGCAGAAGCAGGCCGGGGCTCAACTTGCTCAAAAGATCGTGGAATATCTGCGAGACAAAGTAGAGCCAATTGGGAAAGTTCAAGGGACGGTGCTTGAACTTTCCTCGGGTCCGGGAACGTCTGAAGACATCATGCGTGGAGGTGGGTTCCACGAGGTCATCGATAAGTATCCGGGTGTGAAAGTTATTACTCAAGTTGCTACCTCAGATCGCGAGAAAGCAAAGACGGTTACCTTAAATGTACTTCGCAGTGGAACGAAGATAGATGCTGTATTCGCTCAGAACGGATCCATGGGACTTGGGGCTGATGAAGCGTTGAAAGAGGCGCCGAATATTTCCCCGAAGGACGTATTCATTGCTACTGTCGATGCATTCCCACAGATTTGCGATGAGATCGGCGCCGGGAACATCGATGTCGCTGTTGATCAGACTCCAGCGTTCTATAACCCAATTGCTGTTTATTACATGGTACAATACTTGGAGAAGGGACCGTCTGCACTTCCCAATTATGGTGAGACGATTACTGCGGATCAGCTACAACCTTACCTTGATACGGGAGTGAAACATATGGGACTCGATCCGTGGAAGGTGCCGATGTGGGCGCCGGCGCATATTCGCCATATGACAGAGTTCAGCAGTGACATCACGCATGACTATCGTTGGTTCCAGACGAATGCAGTTGTGGTGACCAAGGCAAACTACAATAGTCCTCTTCTGTGGGGGAATTTCCCGCTTCCGGGTTGGTAGAGGAAGGTTACGCTCTAGGGGCGTAAACCGTGGTTGGGCCATCGGGTCAATAAGCTGGCCCGGTGGCCTACTTAGGATCAGAAAATGAGGTTGAAGATGAAGCCGCGGGTAAATACGCGAGTCAAAGTGTTCATTGTTGATAATTTCATTTGGTTCATAAATGCTGGTTTGTATATCCTGTTTATGATTTTGAACTCACGTGGGTTCATGACGCTTCACAATGTGGAGTTTATCCTGTATGTCAGTTCGATGCTCGGGTTCCTCGTTCTTGGTGAAGCGCTTGTCATGATCACAGGAGGAATGGATCTCTCTCTTGCTCAAAACGCGGGACTCTCCGCTATGGTAGGAGGGTTCATCTTAGGAGTAATGGCTCCAAACCTTCCCGGATGGATTGGGGTTCTTATTGTGCTGATTGCGGGGACGGTGTTTGGCACAGTCAACGGAATATTGGTAGGCAAGCTAAAATATAACGCATTCCTTGCCACCTTAGGAACATTTATTGCTTTTGACTGGGCTACGTTTTGGATCCGACGCGGGGCGATTGTCAGACTCCCTGCTTCGTTTCTCGCCCCGGGAAGTGCTACCGTGGGAGGGATACATATAGCGATCTTCCTTTTCTTGTTCATGGCTCTTGTGTTGCACCTGTTATTGCGCTATACCCAATTTGGTGTCGGTGTGTACGCCGTTGGTGATAACCCCAAGGCAGCGGCAATGATGGGAATCAACGTAGGAAATATTCTGGTGTGGACATTTACATTGGGTGGGTTTCTCGCTGGATTTTCCGGGCTTCTTTACCTCGGGTATATCGGAGCGGTCACCTCTCTGATTGCTCAGAACAAGATCTTTGAGGCGTTTGCTGGAGCAGTGCTTGGTGGGATCAGCTTGAGGGGCGGACGCGGATCAATCATGGGGGCGTTGGGAGGAGTGCTTCTTCTTGGGATACTCGACGTAGGTCTTACCATGCTTGATATCTCACCGGAAATCAGAGGTGTGCTGACCGGTATCGTCTTACTGGTTGCGGTCATGATCAACATGGCGATCAGTCGGTTACGGGATCGTATCCTGATGCCTCACTGAGGAATATTTACAGGAGGGATAATGCAAGAGAAGATACCTCTTTTGCGAACAGTTAATCTCCATAAATGGTACGGAAAGATCCATGCACTGCGTGGAGTTAACATTGATGTGTATCCCGGCGAGGTTCTTGCGCTCATCGGAGATAACGGTGCAGGGAAATCAACGTTTGTGAAGATTATTTCCGGGGTTGAAAAAAAGACCGCGGGGCAGATATTCTGGAAAGGGAAAGAGATAGAAATATCATCGATTGAACAAGCGCGCAACTTGGGCATTGAAACGGTGTATCAAGAACAAGCGTTGGCTCCGCAGCTCACGGTCCTTCAGAACATATTCCTGGGGCGTCCGTGGACAAAATTCGGCCCGCTTAAAGTCCTCGATAACAAGAGAATGGCTCAGGCTGCACGGCGGGTGATTGACGAGCTTGGGCTGAATGTGCAGGTGGATCAAGAAGTACGGTTTTGCTCTGGAGGAGAGCAGCAAGGGGTAGCAGTAGCCAGGGCACTTCTATTCAAGGCGGGGCTGGTGATCCTCGATGAGCCAACACGCGCGTTATCAGCAACGGGAGTGGAAAGGATTTTAGAGTTCATCCGCGGGTTGAAAAAACAAGGGATTGCGGTGATTATTATTTCACATGTCTTCCCCCAAATCTTCCCGGTTACTGATAGGTTTATGGTCCTTTCCCGCGGAGAGGTGATCGTAGAGAAGAAAGCGGAAGAAACATCTTCCGAGGACTTGACGCGCATTGTTATTGAGAAGACTGTCTGAGAAGGGATTGTATAACCGTGATTCTAGTTTTTGGTGAAGCACTGATCGATTTTTTCCCTGCTTCTTGCGGACAAAAGAGGGGATATGTACCTTATCCCGGGGGCTCTCCGCACAATGTGGCTATCGGGCTGGGGCGCCTTGGGATACCAGTGATGTATTTGGGAAGGCTGTCTCGTGATTGGTTCGGTAAATTATTAAAAGACAGCTTTAGGGAAAGCGGAGTAGACTTGCGCTATCTTGCGGAGGGAGATGAACCGACGGCGCTTTCGTTCATTCATTTGGATTCCAGCAAAGAACCGGATTTCTCGTTTTACGGCACAGATACAGCTGATTGCAAACTGGTCCCGGCGATGATTCCCGATCCTCTGCCAGCAGATGTTGCTGCTATTCATCTAGGATCTCTCGCCATGATACGCGAGCCGATTGGTTCTACGCTTACGACAATTGCAGAGCGTGAACATGGGAAGAGATTGATCTCTTTTGATCCTAACGTGCGCCCCAATCACGTCAAAGATAAGCAGAGTTATCTCAAGCGTGTTGAACACTGGTTACGATTAAGTGACCTCATCAAGCTGAGCGTATACGATCTTGACTATCTCTATCCTGGTTCTACTCCCGACGAAATGGCTGAGCGCACGCTCAATCTCGGCCCGCGGTTGATTGTCGTAACTTTTGGAGAAATCGGTGCTGTTGCCTATACTGCCTCTGCGAAAATAGAAGTTAAAGGCAAAACAGTCGAGGTGGTGGATACAGTCGGAGCAGGGGACGCGTTCACCGCTGGTCTTCTCGGGTGGTTATACGAACATGATTATCTGAGGACCGACCGGCTAGGCGTTATTTCTGAATCAGAACTCCGTACCGCTCTAGAGTGGGCGACGTGTATTGCTTCGATCACTTGCACTCGCATCGGGGCAGATCCTCCACATCGGGCGGAGTTGATTGAACAATCCAGCAAATTTTAGGTTTTTGGTCACTGTCTCCATATACTTCTGGGGACAGTGAAAACAACGATTTACTACTTTACTGGTACGGGCAACTCACTTGCCGTGGCGCGGTGGATCGCGTTCGGGTTGGGAAATACCGAGCTTATAGGTATACCGTCCCTCCGGGATGAAACCCGTGTCATACCTGATGCTAGAAGAGTCGGGATCGTATGTCCAGTGCACGGGTTCACCATCCCCGGACTCGTAACCGAGTTCATCGCCAAACTCGACCTTCCTGGTGTTTACTATACGTTTGCAATTGTAACCTATGCCGGGATGCCAGGTGGGGCGCTCCGTTACATCCGCCGTGTTCTTCGCCGAGCAGGCAATAATCTCGACCTCGGATTCGCGGTGCGCATGCCATCCAACGACATTGCTTTATCCGACGTTCAACCCAAAGAGGTGCAAAGGAAGATCCTTACAGCAGCTGAAGAGAAGCTTCAGGCGATCGTTTGGGCGATTGTTAAGGGTGAACACCGGGTGAGAGCCGGAACACCGCTCAGCTGGTTCCCTACAGCAACGGTGGGCACGCTGCTTGCCCGTCGTCGACACTCGCTCGATAAACGATTCTCCGTCGATGAGAGGTGCATAGGCTGTGGAGTGTGTGTACAGGTCTGTCCAGCGGAGAATATCTTGCTTGTGAACGATCGTCCCCGATGGCATCATCGGTGCGAAGCATGCATGGCGTGCATCAACTATTGCCCGGAACGAGCGATCCAATACGGGAAGAATACGGCGAGGCGGGGGCGTTACCACCATCCGGAGGTCAGCGCCTCCGACCTCGCCGCGCAGAAGGTTAAGTCGAGCGGATCTCCCTTCGCATAAGGATTACGTAGGAGATCGCAAAACAGATCGAGGTGAGTGCGAGCAATCCTACGAGTTGCGGCCACACGATGAGTAAACTCTGTCCAAGTGGGAGCGGACTCGTTGGAAGCTGCTGCTGGGAAAGGAGCGCCGCTATTCCCAAACCGCGATAGTTTGGAATAAGGATCGCGCTCGTTGCCTCCTCGAACAGGGTAGCCGGTGAGAACCGAAGCACGAGGTCGTGGATCTGTTCATGGTGGATCCATACCTGGGCAGGAGAGTTAAGCTGTACCGGAGCGAGTTGGTCAGCGATCAACCCGGCAATCATGTACAGAAACAAAGTGAAGAAGAGCCACACCCCGATTGCTGCTAGCGCCGAGCTTGCTGCCTGGCGGAACAGGATCGAAAACAAGATTCCCAACGACAGCCAGAACCCGAGATAGATCACTCCAATTACGAAGAAGGTAGCTATCCGGGAGAGCTCTGCTCCCACTGGTGGGAAGCCGAACCCGTAGAGGCCCAATCCGAAGATGATGAGCATGATCCCAGCCAAGGCGAGCCCGAGAGCGGCCAGCCCGGCGAGGAACTTACCATTGATCCACGCGTACCGATATATCGGCTGGGCGAGGACACGGCTTACGGTTCCCCGGGAAAATTCCCCGTTTACCGCATCGAACCCAATCAGTACCCCGATCAATGGGCCGAAAAACGCGAGGAATCCGAGGAATGACGGCATTCCTCCACTGCTCTGAGTGAATAAATCTAGAAACACGAACGGTCCGGCCTGATCCGGGTTCTTACTTAACGCTTGTTCGGCAAGGTAGACTGATGCGCCGGCGACGATGAGGATCAGAAACAGGAACAGGATAAACCGTTTGCTCCCGAAATGGTCAGCCAATTCTTTCCAGAACACAACCGTCATTGCGATCACTCCTGGAAATAGCGTAGATATATGTCCTCGAGGGTGAACCCGGGTCGACGAAGCTCAAGGAGCTCCGCGCCCTGTTCAATCACTACCCGTGCAGCCTGTGCTCGCACATCCTCGGTGCAGTTCAGGCGCAAACGATCGCCGTCAACTTGAACATCGGCGACTCCGTCCAAAGAACGCAATTGTTCCATCAATGCGGGAGTGATACCCCTCACCCTAAGTTCCAACTCTTCGTTATCACCGCTGCCTCCGAGCTCGTCAATTGTCCCCTGGGCGACAATCTCTCCACGGTGCATGATTCCCACCCGATCGCAGATTCGTTGTACCTGATGGAGAAGATGTGAGGATAACATCACGGTCATTCTACGGGACTCGCGCATCTCCACAATCATGTCGAGGAGACGAATTGCTCCCTCGGGATCGATGCCCGAAGTCGGCTCGTCGAGGATAATAAACTCCGGGTCCTTGATCAGGACATCCGCGATCCCAAGCCGCTGACGCATTCCGCGGGAGAAAGTGCGCACCGGCCTGTCGGCAGCCTCTTCCAATCCGACTAAAGATAGGAGATCATCGATTTTCTTTTTGGAATCCCGATCTCTCAAGCCATTCAACCGCGCTACGAACCGCAAGTTCTCCCGTGCGGTCAAGTCATCGTAGAATCCGACATTCTCCGGAAGGTAACCGACACGACGCTTGACAGCGATCGGATTGCGTACCGGGTTATGTCCGCAGATCTCGACGCTGCCCGCGCTCGGCTCGGTTAATCCGAGGAGCATGAGGATGGTCGTCGTCTTTCCCGAACCGTTAGGCCCGAGGAGACCGAAGATCTCTCCTTCTTCGATCTTCAGGGTGAGATCGCGCACCGCCTGGAAGCCGTTGTAGCGCTTGGCGAGCCCTTGCGCTTCTACAACGGGCATCGTTACCGCCTCCCGAGGCGCACAAAGATTCCGGTCAACCCGGCAATGACAATCACGACTACACCGACACCGACCCAGCCCCAACCCATAGAGGCTCCCACGCTGACCCGTAGGTCCATGCTCTCATGGCTCTCGGCTCCGGCTGCGGTGAGAGTTACCTGATAATCACCTGGGATGACACGGCTCGGCGGAATAATGGTTACGTCAACTGTCTCCGGCTTACCCGTCTCCGCCAACGGAGCGATCGAGTCTATATGATCGGGTTTAAACTTGACTTCCCATCCCTTCGGTTTAGAAGCGTAAAAGCTCAAATCCCGCACTGGTGCTGAACCCTTGTTCCACAGGTACAGGGTGAAATGCCGCTCCTTGCCTGCGGTAGCGTTGATATTGCGGGTATCGCCTGTTCCGGTAACTTCAGCCTCGGAACCCATGTGGAGTTCCGGGGTTCCGGTTACCACAGCTGTGAGTTTAAGTGTCTCTGTCTCATCACCCGCCTTAGCGGCAAAGGTGATAGGATATTTCCCCTCTTTTACGCCATAAGGAGGAGTAACCGAAAACTGGATTCGCTCACTACCGTTAGCACTGATCTTAAACGAGGTTATATGCTGGGATTGATACTGCGGGCTGAAATACCCCCGCCATCCAAAGGGAAGTTGCGCGGAAAGCTCAACAATTCTGTCTTTATCCGATTGGTTACGGATCTGGATCGTGAACTGAATATCTTTACCCGCTGATCCCTCCAAAGATGGATAATCCACACTCAAGGTAAGCTTGTTCTCCTTTGTCTTCTCCTCAGTCTGTTTCTTGGCGTTGTAAGTAACAATTACTGGGAACTTACCGATGAGCTTTCCATCCGAGCTCTTTGCTGTGAGGGTGAACGTATATTTGCCAGCACCTGTATCCTTGGGTGGGGAAGCCTTAAACTTCAGAGAGACCTTACCGTTTCCCTTATCCGTGCTGGGGGGTACACGCACCGCGTTGACGGTGATCGTCGGATATGAAGACGTCTCAAACCGTGCATTCCAACCTTCGGGCCCAGTGACGGATAGATCTGCTTCTACCGGAGAAGTACTGCTATTCTCCAGATTGACGGTGAGGGAGAGATCCTGCCCTTCTCCGAGCACCACAGAGGGATAATCAGTGTAGAACTGAACTGCTTGTTGTGCGAACAAAACTCCACCGAAAATGATTATCCCTGCTGCAATAACGAAAGGAAGCGCCACGAACCGCTTCGATGATGGAAAGAGCATTTTTGTCCACCTCCGAAACATATTGGTTTGCTATTGCGGGATCAGATTATAAACCCTGTTTGTGAAGGTTTTGTGAAGGCGCGTGCATTAGGAGATTGATGGCACACCCAGAGTAGCCAAATCTGGCTATAGCCAAAATTGGCTACAAGAATAATAGCTAAATATCTAAGCGTTTGCGAGCTTTATTGTATTTCTTTACCACTATTATTAGGATTGATTAGGCAGCTCCTTTTTTTCATCTTTTAACATTTGACCTTCCAGACATTTTCGCTGTAAGATAAATCGTCAATGTTGAAAGATGCTGTATTGCTTTGTACTTTTGGTACGGAACCACAGGTTTTGACTTTGTCTCTTACTGCCCTTTTACGCGAGCGAGTACCAATTCGGGAAGCTGTTGTTTTGTATTCTAAAAAAGCTGATTCATCGCTGATTTCAGCTGTAAAAACTATCCGTGAATCATGGCCGGGCTTACCTTTTAGCAATTCCGTAAAACTCAGGCTGGTCGATATCCCTATAAATGACATAGATTCAGCAAGATCACTGAAGACTGCTTACCGATTCGTTTCACGTGAATTACGGGCTTACAAAGAGCGGGGCTGGTGTGTACATTTGAATATATCTGGTGGTCGTAAGCCAATAGCTCTTTGCGCTTTTATAGCGGCTCAATTTCTGTTCTCCGACTGTGACCACTTGTGGTACTTATTCTCCGATCGTAAATTAGTCGATTCACGTAGATTGTTACCTGAATCTAATGATCGTTATCGGCTTATCGAGCTGCCTGTTCCACGGTGGACTGAATCTGCTCCCCTGCTTGCTGCGCTCTCCCGTTATGACGATCCGTGGGCAGTATCGATGTTGCAACGTGATTTGGTTCACGTTGAAGAACGAAAGCGGTGGGAAATATTTCTAAAACATATTCTTACTCCCATCGAGCGGGAGGTAGTCATGACCCTTGTTCGTTATGGAGGAACCAACCGCGATCTTGGTGATAGATTGCATAAGAGCCCACGCACAATTGAGCATCAACTGGCAAACGTTTTCGGCAAATTACGAGATTTCCTCAATTGGCCATATGAAATCTCTATCGATAGAACCTTGCTTGTTGCATTACTCTCTCCTTACGTTAGGGGAAGTCCCCTATTTTTGTTAGGTGAAACTCCCGATGACGACGGCGATTAGTAGTGATATGGTGGTGGTAGAGTAAGGAGGTGACTGTGTGATAGATAAAGATAACGTTTACCGTGCGGCCTTAGCAGGGCTTTTACATGATATAGGGAAGTTCGGACAACGTTCTGGCGAAATAAGTTCCGAAGGGAAAAGGCATACCGTCATTGGAGACAAATTCGTTGGGCAGCATGTACCGGGAATCTGGCGCGGGGCGTTAGCGCCAGTGAGTTGGCATCATGGGGATCCAGTAGGGAGCCGGGAACTTATAGATCTTGATCTACCGGTAAAAATCGTAGCGTTAGCTGATCGTCTATCTGCTGGTGAGCGGGAACAGGAGGAGAAGGATCCCAATCGGCCCAAACAGATGATATCAGTGTTTAGTCGTGTCAAGCTAGAAAACAATGAGGCCGATCATTTTCTTACATATCTTCCATTAAAGCCGTTGGAACTCGAAGAGGATTTTATCTTTCCTCAAGCTAATGCAAATTCATTACAAGCCAATGAACATTATTACCAAACTTTATGGCAGAAGTTCTGTACGGAAGTAGACAAGCTCGCTCGGGTACACACGGACCAGGAGTACGATTTGGAGAACTACCTAGAAAGCATGCTCTATCTTCTTCGTCGCTACACATGGGCGATTCCTTCAGCTTATTACTACGCTCAACCAGATGTCTCTCTCTACGAGCATCTCCACACTACTGCCGCGTTGAGTGCTTGTTTCGCGTGGCAGTGGAAG
>CAZZJU010000009.1:0-29197 GCA_964654805.1 uncultured Thermotogae bacterium
CTGCACCCAGTGAGTAACGAAGACGGGTTCTAGATTTTCCCTGACGAGCGGGGGGGTGAAATACCCCCCGCTTGTCTTTTAATCGAAGTACGAGCGTAAAAGCCCGACGTTATGCTTTGAAATTTCACACGTTTCTTCAGCCAACGACTGAAGCAAAAGCTTTCTCCCTCTCCCTTTGCGATTCTACTTAGCCTGTGTATGGACAGGAGATTAACCGGGATAGGAAGAAGCTCTTTTGTCCCATTTCGATGCCCCTTCGCGCACGGTTGGTTTGGTGTTTGCACGCTGAGATCACTTTTCACTCCCCAGTCTCACAATGGGCGTAGGAACCGGAATAGCCGATTTGCCGCACATCACGCGGTTTTTATAATCTTTTTCGTCCAGCGGTTGAGCGTCTCCCGACCACTTTCTTGCGCTCAGGCCATTTTAACACTGACGGATTCAACGATCTCACGGGCAATATCGGATTGCCTCCTTGATTGCAGAGAGTTATAGTTCAACCGGATGTTCTGATTGCGATAAAAAGTTAATCAAACACGCGTTTTTCACTGACTCTTTCGGAATAATTTATACTGGCCGGAAGCGTAGTTAGAACCGGGGCAATTACGTCTCGTGTTTCCTAGCCTAGACGGGAGGAAATGGGCTTAGAGCTTACTCGTTGTCTGAATTTGATAGCGCACCGGTCTCCTTGAGGTAGGTGACGATCCCGTTCAAAAGGCCGTGGGCGATCTTATCCTGATACGTGGGATCGAGAAGCTTGGCTCCTTCATCAGCTGCGGTAAGGAACCCGACCTCGACCGAAACCGCAGGGAGTCTAGTATGTTCTAAGTAGAGAGATTGTGATTTCACTCCACGGTCGCGGGTACCTGTGGCAACCACCAATGCTTTCTGCACTGACTCAGCTAAGAGCCAGCTTGGGTCGTTCTTAGGGCGTGTATCATCAACTAGTACCTCTGTTCCGTGCACATGTGGGTCAGAGTATGAATTTGTGTGAACCGAGAGGTAGAGTATCGCGCCAGCCTCTTCGGCACTTTTCAGGCGGTCGAGGTTCTTGACCGTTACATCGGAAGAGCGGGTGAGGAACGATTTTAGTCCCGAGTGCTTATCGATTAGCGTCGCCAGTTTTTCCGCGATCGCGAGATTAACGTCCTTTTCCAGTACATTCCCGACGACTCCGCCTGGGTCATGTCCACCATGGCCTGGGTCGATGGCGATCGTTATGGTAGGCGTTTCGACTTTTGGAGGAGTAGGTGCGGGTTGATGTTTGTTAAATACCCCGGCCAATCCGAGTGCTCCGATGATGGCTGCAATCAGGATGAGGAGAAAAACGGCTCGCCGGTTCATGGCCATAGGTTAGCTTACTGCTACCTAGGTCGCGTAGTTCGTTGTCCGTCATGCTCCTCCCATTTGCCACGTTTTCAATTTGATCGTGTGGTCAATAATTAGATAAGACTTGGGTTTCAAATAAAATTGGTACAGCAGTACCATCAATAATGCAATCATTTATCCGCAAAGATAACAGTGCATCCGCTGTAATCGTATTACCACAGTGTGAAGTATCCACCAAGCTGGTGATCCGTTCCCTTCGGCTGGAATGTACCCGTTGCTTTATCTTGAATGTAATCGCCTGTGTAGTCACGATTTGCGATACGCTGCAGCCATTCTACCAGAGCATCTACTTCGGATTCGTTGTTGTAACATCCGAAGCTAACCCGAATCAGCCCCGGAAGGTGTTCTCGTGAGCCTTGTGTTATCTCATTTTTGTAGCGTTCCATCTCTTTCGGGGTGATGTTAAGAAGTTTGAGAACGTAGGGATGGGCGCAGAAGCACCCGTTACGCACTCCGATTCCTCCTTCAAACGCAAGGATTGCGGCTGCCAATTGATGAGGCACTCCTTCCACCTCGAACGGTACTACTCCAAGCCGATTAGAAACTCTCGACAGATCCGTGTCCCCGTATATCTTGATTCCCTCAACATGCGCCAATTGGTTCAGCAGGTATTCAGTCAGCCGTGCTTCGTGCTGGGCAATCTCGTCGATACCAATTTCACCCAAGCTTTTGATCGCGGCAGCGAGGGCTACGGCACCCACGGCGTTTGGGGTTCCTGCTTCTTCTTTTTCCGGCGGATGAGCCCAGCGAACTTGATCGCTTGTTACAAGCTCGATCGTGCCACCGCCAACACAGTCCGGTGCTCCTTGGTTGAACGTTTCGTTCAGTCCGATAAGTGCTCCTGTTCCATATGGGGCATACATTTTGTGAGCGGAGAACGCGAGATAATCGATGTGGCTAGGATCGTAAGGCGATCTCATGTTTATCGCACGGTGAGGAGCAAGCTGAGCTGCGTCTACGAAAATCTTCGCTCCAATCTCATGTGCGCGGGCAGCGATTTCGTGAATCGAGTTGAGATAACCAGTGACGTTTGATGCCCCGCTAATTGCAACGAGCTTGATCCTCCCTGCGAACTTGTCCAAGAGATATTCGAAGTGGTCCATGTCGAGACCGCCGGCAGGATTCACTCCAATGTATTTCACGTCCGCAACGAGCCGCCAGGGAAGATCGTTGGAATGATGTTCCATAAGAGAGCAAAGGACAATGTCCCCCTTGGAGAGAGGGAAACGATGTGCCAATTTGTTGATCGCTTCCGTCGTGTTTTTGGTGAAGATTACGGTGTAGCTCTCCGTATCGGCTTTCACGAATTCACTAACGATCCTGCGGGCTTGTTCGTAGATTTCGGTGGACAGGCGGCTTTTGAATCCGGATCCTCGCTCGACACTCGAGTACCACCGGAGGAACTCGTTTACCTTATCGAAGACAGGCTTAAGCACTGGAGTGGTCGCAGCGTTGTCAAGATTGATGTAGGTTACAGTCTTGCCATTGAGTAGTGGAACTTTCGTATCGATACCAACGATTTGTTCTCTTACGTTGTCGATGCTCAGTTTGTGCACGGTTTTATCCCTCTTTTCAGAGTTTGCCTTCCGGACAATTCCTGTGGCCGTAGTGTACGATTTGCGTAGCGCTATTTACAAGTGTGCAGTATTTTCCGACCGATGGAGTACAATTTCCTTTATGGTGGGGCGTTGGTTGGAGGGCAGCGATGAAAATTGAGTCAGCTTGGAGGAGGTTACAGCTCCATCCGGAGTACTCCCGCACGGTGGTCCGGCTAGCTTACCCTGTTTCGCTTGGTATGCTCTCGATAACCCTACTTGGGGTGGTCGATACCGCGATGCTCGGACGGCTGGGACCTGCTCCACTCGCTGCTGCCGGCATCTCCGCAGTTGGCTATTTCACCTTGATCTTCTCTTTGGGAGGAATCGGGGTAGGAGTGCAGACGATTACCTCCCGTAGGTACGGGGAGGGCAATGATCCAGCATGCGGTGAGACGCTCACTTCTGGGGTGATGCTCGCGATAGTATTCGGACTGCCATTTTTGGTAGCTAATGCCTGGTTTGCTCAGTTTTTTGCCCCTCTCCTCTCTAGCGATTCACAGGTTAAATGGCTGGGGGAAATTTACCTGCGCTATCGCTTACTCGGAGCGATTTTTTTTCTGTTAAACATGGTTTACCGCGGGTTCTACAATGGCCTTGGCGACACGAAAAAGCAGCTTGTCTCGGCAATTATTGTCACCGTGGTTAATATCGCCTTGGATTACCTTTTGATCTTTGGGAACCTCGGTTTTCCGCGGATGGGAATTAAAGGAGCAGCGATTGCTTCCACAATTGCCACTGGTATTGGAACAGTCTATTTCCTCATAGCAAGTCTTTCTTCCGATTATCGCGATCGATTCACTCCTTATCGCCACGTGTGGGGAGCGGTTAGGAGGACGCTGCCGATCCTCCGGCTATCAGTACCGGTGATGGCACAGCAGTTTATTGCTAACGGGAGTTTTTTCGCTTTCTTTTCGATCGTCGCTCGGATCGGGACCCTGGAGCTTGCCGCGAGCAACGTTATTCGATCTGTGCTTGGTCTTTCTATCATGCCGGCTATTGGGCTCGGAACAGCAGCAGCCACAATGGTCGGGCAGAACCTCGGGGCCGCGCGAGCGAGAGAAGCGGAACTTTTTACTTGGGAGGCAGTGAAACTCGCTTCTTATCTGATGGGAGGGATCGGGCTATTATTTATGGTTTTTCCGAGGGAGATCTTCGCCATTTACACGAACGATCCGGCGGTGATCGAGCTCGGTCGCATTCCCCTTCTCATCCTTGGAGCGACCCAGGCGTTGGATGGGGCGGCAATCGTACTGAGCCAAGGATTGCAAGGAGCGGGAAACACGCGTTATGTAATGGTTATCGAACTTCTTGTTTGCGGCTTTATTTACCTCCCCATTGCTTATTTTTTTGGTCTCCAGTTGCACGGAGGAATCATCGGGGCATGGTCGGGTGAATTTATTTACTGGTTTGCATTCGCTCTTTTCATGGCCTGGAGATTCAGGGAAGGAAGCTGGAAGCGGATACGTGTCTAAACTGTATCCCAGACAGGTGGCATAGCTTGCTGAGTGAGGGATGATTAATGTAATAGTTGTGATACGCATTAGGAGTTTCGCGGCAATTCTTCTTGTCTCTGTTGCATTCGTCAATATGGCGTGTTCTGCAAAAGCCGGTTTGTATAAGGTCTATCGCGATCAATCGTGTGGCTTTGAATTTCGTTATCCATCCGATGGTAAACTTATCCGCATAGCATCCGGGGCGGATCGAGTTGATCTCCCGTTCGTGTCGGGGACAACATTGTGCGATAAGTATATCCTGATCAATGTAAGCTCAGGTAGGGAAGATAGCCCCGGTGATGGGTTGCAGATCAATGGAATGAAGCTCAAGTTCGAACTGGGGAGCGAAGGGGCGGCGGGATCGATTTACGATTTTATTCGGTGTACTGTAACGTTTGCAGATAGATGTCAAATAGTCCTCACGTTCGTCCTCCATTCCGTTAATCCTGAGATGTTCGATTCTCCTCCTCCTGCGTTTGACCGGGCAAAAGAGGTATTGCCTTTTTGGTTAATCCTTGCCTCGCTTCGTCCACTGCCAGATGGTTCCTCACCAGGGAATTATCCGCACGCCGGGAAATGAGACCGAAAACAAGAACGTCACTTTTTCCTACCGGACGGATTGGCACAGATCCTCAAGCGGGCAGCTATCGCAGCGGGGACTGCGTTTGCGGCAACGTTCTTTTCCATGGCGTACGAGCAAAGCGTGATATTCGTTGTAAAGCTGAACGTTCGCGGGGAGGTTCTCCATGAATAGTGTTCGGATCTTCTCGTATGGTTCACTCCCTTCGATTAGCCCGAGACGGGCAAGGATGCGACGGGTGTAGGCATCAACGACGAAACTCGGCTTTCCAGCAGCGTACAGAAGGATTGAGTCGGCCGTTTCTTTGCCGATCCCGTGCACTGATAGTAGTTCCGCTCGGAGTTCGGGTAGAGGGAGCGTAAGTAATTCTTTAAGATCACCTTGGTAACGGCGTTCGAGGAGCTTTAAGAATGCCTTCAGTTTCTTCGCTTTCTGGTTGTAGTAAACTGTAGGGCGGATAAGCAAGGCGATCCTCTCGATCGATGCCCGCGCGAGTGATTCCGGTTGCATGAGTCCGTTATCTTTGAGGGCGGTGATCGCTCGCTCGACCGCGTTCCAACTCACTTGTTGAGTGAGGATTGCCCCGACTATTACTTCAAACTGAGTTTCACCAGGCCACCAGTTCTGAGGGCCGTAGGCCTCGTACAGTCGCCGATAGATATCAAGAAGAACTTCGCGCATGATGAGGAATATCCAGGTAATCGAGTATGCCGTCAAGAATTGCATCAGCAAGCTTCGACTGATAGGAAATGCTCTGCAGGAGTCTTGCTTCTAACGGGTTGGTAATGAATCCCACTTCGACAAGAGCAGCGGGCATCTGTGCTCGTCGGATAAAGAGCGGAGCCCATTTAATCCCTCGGTCTTCAGCTCCGGTGGTGCGGATCATCTCGCGTTGCAATAGCTCAGCAAGACGATAACTCGGAGAATCCTTTCCTTTGGTTTCATGCACCAAAGTCTCAATGCCGGATGCATTTGGGGAAGAATGAGCATTTGCATGGATGCTTACATACAGGTCGGCCCCTAGCTTGTTTGCTGCGATCACTCTGTCCGTTGGATATATGTATATGTCGTCGCGTCGGCTCAAAATTACGTGCAGCTCGGGATAAGAGAGTGATTTTAGAAAGACCATCTGCGCGATGGAGAGAGTAATGTCTTTTTCTTTAATACCGCCTACTCCAATTGCTCCTGGATCTTTACCGCCGTGCCCCGGATCGATCACTACTGTAAATTTGTATGACCAGGTTGGACCACCAGCCTTCAACGCGAGGGAGCAGAGCGCAAGAAGTATAAGTATGCCGGTAAGTGTGAGTTTGAACTTGCGTGTCAATCGTGCATTTCTCCCTTCCGAAGATGAAGGAAGAATATCACGGGTGGTTTTGATATGAAAGCCAGCCTGTCATTGCGGCGTGGGACAGATGCGCGCGATCAGGGAGGAAGATGCCCTGCCTTGCACGGAAACGAGAAAGGAGCTATCCTCGTTTTTATAGGATGGGGATCAAACGAACCGATGGAGGGACAATGACATTAGCACAGTTGGGTTCTGGGGCAACGGCCCGAGTAGTCGGAGTCGATGGTGGTTGGGGATTGCGCCGTAACCTAGAACAGATGGGAATCCATCCCGGGGATGTAATCTCCGTTGCCGGTACCGGTGCATTCCGCGGTCCAATCTTGATCGAAGTAAACGGGAGCCGTGTGGCTCTCGGCCGTGGAGTGGCGCATCGCATCAGGGTTGAACCGCTTTAACCTCTGTTGGTTATCCTGTTCCTATGGCGCATAGTGGTGATACCCCTTTTAATCGCTTGGCTGTGCGTTACGACGGTTGGTTCGATAATGAAGGCCGACCGATCTTTCAAAGTGAACTTGCTGCTATTAAAACGCTGATCAATGATCTTCCTCGACCGTGGTTGGAGATTGGTGTAGGAAGCGGCCGATTTGCTGCAGCATTGGGAGTCGATGTCGGAATCGACCCGGCGGACAAATTGCTGGTGATGGCGCGCCAACGTGGATTGCGTGTCCTGCAAGGACGCGGGGAAAAACTTCCGTTTGCCAATAGCTCGTTCGGCACCGCTTTTATGATCGTTACGATCTGCTTTGTGGACGATCCTCTTCCTATTTTGCAGGAATGCTATCGCGTTTTGCAACCGTCTGGCGGGCTAGTCCTCGGTTTCGTCCCGCGTGACAGCACATGGGGGAAAAGATACGTTTATAAGGGAGAACGCGGGCATCCATTCTATTCTCACGCTAAATTCTATACTGTGTCTGAGGTTGAAACGATGCTCAGGGCAACGGGCTTTGAGCCGGAACGGAGTTCCTCTACTCTCATGCAGCTCCCGGACGGTGTGATTAAGCCAGAGGAGCCGCGTGTGGGGTATGAACCTGCGGCTGGTTTTGTCGCCTTGGTTGCCCGCAGGAAGTAGGGCCGGTTTTTGCCCACACCTACTTGTTCCAAGTTGACTTAACCTCGATGGTGCGATAGACTTTATTTTTGCAATTAATAATTATTCGCAATAAGGTGAAGAGTGATGGATTCCTCAAAGGCATTGAGATTTTTGCGGGCTGATGGTCGGCGGATTACTCGGGAGCGAAAGCTCCTCCTTAGGATCATCGAACGCAATCCGCATCTTGACGCGGCTGAGATATATGAGCTGGCACGGAAGGAGAACCCAAAGATCAGTTTATCCACGGTCTATCGTACGGTTAACCTGCTCAGGGATCTGGGACTCGTGGAGGCGAATTCTTTAGGGGAAGATCATTACCATTATGAGGTCCGGTTTCAGGAACATTACCACCTCGTCTGTCTTGGCTGCGGCAGAGTTATTGAGATTCCTCCCTCCGAAGTTATTAAGCAGCTGGGACAAAATCACGGGTTTGAAATCATCGGCGTTAAACTTGAGCTCTTTGGGTACTGCCCGGAATGTCGAAAGAAAAGTGGTTCCGAATTGAATTCCCACTTTACGTCCAATATCAGTGTCGACAAGGTGATTGACTTAAGGGGAATGCCTGTGCTTGAACATCCCGGGATTGTTGCGCGTGAGGTGCAACGCGCTCACTCTGGTGATCTCATCGAAATTATTACCGATGATCCTAACCGCGCGAGGATGGCGCCGAAAATGCTTCAGGAAATAAAAGGACTGGAGCTTCTCGCTATGTGGCAGGAAGACGCAGTCTGCCATGCACTGGTGAAGAGGGTAAACAGGTGAGTCGCCGCAAACATATGCAATCAGCAGTGGCTTGGACGGCGGGGAGTGGAGGGGAGCTATGATAAGGATTGCGCTCGTTGGTCAGCCGAACTGCGGGAAAAGTACGCTTTTCAACCACCTTGTCGGGTACAAGGCCAATACTTCCAACCTCCCGGGAACCACGGTGGAGTATCTGAAGAGCGAAGCGTTGATAAATGGGAAGCATGCCGAGGTGATCGATCTGCCCGGTACTTATTCTCTGTCTCCTGTTGATCAGGCCGAGGCGGAGACGCGTAACTTCCTGCGCTCCGGTAAGGTGGATGCTGTACTGAACGTAATAGACGCTTCCCTGCTTTCCCGCAGCCTTGAGCTCACACTGCAGCTTCTTGAGATGGGGATCCCGATGGTCATCAGCCTCAATATGCTCGATGAGGCAAAGCGGAAAGGGATTACGATCGATCATACCCGTCTCTCTGCTGAGCTCGGGGTTCCAGTTGTTCCTACGATTGCGGTACGCGGCATCGGAGTGAAAGAAGCAGCGTCCCGAGCGATTGAAGCTGGGATGAAAAAGACACCACCGTCCGCGCCGGTATACAGTGCGGATGTGGAAGAGGTGATAGAGGAGCTAGCCCGCAAATTGAAAGAAGGTATGGCGCGGCGGTTCGACATGCCCGCGCGTCTTTTGGCGATAAAACTCCTCGATGGCGATCCAGATTGCCTTGACCGAGTTAAGCGAGAGTCGTTCGGTCTATATCGGGAGGCCAAACGGCTGCAGGGCAAGCTAGGTAAAATGCGAGGCAGAAACGGTGAGGAAGTCCTTTCCGCTGAGCGACATTCCCGGGCGATGGAACTCTACGAAAAAGTAGCGACGATCGGCCGCCCGACGGTCGGGCTCCGCGATCGGCTCGACTGGCTCCTTATGCACAAATTCTTCGGATATATCTTCTTCGGATTGATAATGTATGCCCTTTTCCTTGTGGTGTTCAAGGTAGGGGCGTTAATTGAAGGGCCGATGATGGGACTGTTCGACCGCTCGATAGATGTCCTTGCCGGCATTATTCCTCAGACTAGCGTCTGGTTTTTCGTCGTACGGGGGTTAATTCAGGGGGTAGCCGGCGCGGTGGGGATCGTTCTTCCTTATCTTTTTCCGTTTTGGACGGGATTAGCGATACTGGAGGATGTGGGCTATTTGCCGCGTGCGGGATACTTGATGGATGTTTTTATGCATAAAATCGGGTTGCATGGTAAATCGGTAATTCCGTTCATTCTCGGCTATGGATGCAGTGTCCCGGCAGTATTGGCGACACGCATTCTCGATTCTCCGCGCGATCGGTTTATCACCGCCGCCCTGTCAGTGATGGTCCCGTGTGCGGCACGGACGACCGTCATTTTCGGACTCGTGGGGTACTTCCTTGGACCGGAGTTAGCCTTTCTCCTTTATGTTATAAATCTGGTCGTTATAGCGATCGCTGGTAGGATCATGACCAAGCTTTTCCCCCGTGTCACTCCGGGATTGATCCTTGAGATTCCGTCTTACAAGGTCCCTGCCATGCGGGTGATTGCTTCTAAGGTGTGGCTGCAGGCGCGTGAATTCATCGTACTCGCTTGGCCACTGCTCATCGGAGGGAGTGTCCTCCTGAGCCTGTTTGAATTCGGACACATCGATTATTACTTAAACCTAGGGCTCCTTCCGGTTACTTGGTCACTCGGCCTCCCGGTCGGTCTTGGAGTGACACTTGTCTTCGGAATATTCCGCAAGGAACTTACCTTAATAATGCTCTTTCAGGCACTTGGGACAACCCAATTAGCGAGTGTCATGTCGCCGACACAAATGATGACGTTCACGCTGTTTGTGCTGTTCTACATACCATGTGTTGCTACGATCGCCGTATTGATCCGCGAACTCGGACGGCGGAAGACAGCTGCAGTGCTGGCGACCACAACGAGCATTGCTCTATTGGTTAGTCTCCTGTCCCGCGGAATTGCGAGTATAATTAAGTAAATTTACGATCAGGAGGTTCGAACAATGGGCGAAATGAGACAAGCGGTACAGGATGTGAAGAGAGCTCTTGGCAGGCTTTCTCAAGAGGTGCCGGAGGAAATGCGGGGATTCTCCCAGTTTATGGACGCAGTGCTGAAGCCTGGCGCCCTCGATCTTAAGACAAAGGAACTGATTGCGCTTGCCACCGCGCTTACTGCTCGGTGCAAGTACTGCATAGCTTTGCATACAGAGAAGGCCCTGCATGCAGGAGCGACTGAAAAGGAGATATGGGAAGTGGCGACTGTAGCGGTGATGATGGGAGGCGGACCGGCTTTGACTTACATCGCTGAGCTCAATAAATCCCTCGAGGAGTTCAAATCCGGAGCGTAACAGCGAATAGTGCTGTTTTGATGGTTCGATGAAAGGAGGTGAGGATGCGCGCGCTTGTGATCTTTCGTGAAGCTATAACGATCACGGTCTTCGTCTTTTCGATGATGGTGTTCGTCGATTGGCTGAACGTTCGCTCACGCGGTGGGATGACCACAACGCTGCGTGGCCGTAGATGGCGAGAGTACCTCCTTGCTTCCTTTCTCGGTGCGACACCGGGATGCCTCGGGGCGTTCATGAACGTGTCGCTGTACGTGCACGGCTTAATCAGTTTCGGGGCGCTTGTTGGGGGAATGATCGCTACATCCGGGGACGAGTCCTACGTGATGTTGTCGTTGTTTCCCGAGAAGGCGTTGATTTTGTTCGGCGGACTCTTCCTCGCTGGGATCGTATTCGGAGCGGTGTCCGACTGGATAGCAAAGCGGGTCGGAATTGTTCCCTGTGAAACTTGTCAGCTGCAGGAGGTCCATCCGGAGGAGTTCAATACGAACCTATGGGAGACGTTACGTGCCAACCTGCGTCGCCCGAGTCTCTTGCGGCTTGGTTTCCTTTTTCTCATGATAGCGCTCCTCGTAGTTGCATCATTAGGGGTAGTCGGGCCGAAGGCGTGGAACTGGATGCGGATCACCCTCGTCGTTCTCCTTTCCTTCGGAGCTGTGCTCGGTCTATCGAGTTCGGAACACTACCTGCGCGAGCACATTGTCAACCACATCCTGCGCAAGCACACGTTGAGGGTCTTTCTATGGACGTTTGGGGCCCTCCTTGTGCTGTCGTTCCTCCCGCCGCAGGAGACGGTACGGACATTCATCCAGGGACATATCTGGCTTATCTTTCTATTCGCCGGGTTACTTGGGATTATCCCTGAATCCGGCCCACACATGATCTTTGTCATGATGTATGCTTCCGGATTGATTCCATTCTCCGTTCTGTTCGTGAGTTCGTTCGTTCAAGACGGGCACGGAATGCTCCCGCTCCTTTCCGTTTCAGTGCGCGATTCTCTGCGGGTCAAGGCATTCAACCTCGTGTTTGGCCTTGCCGTGGGAGGTATTCTTTACCTGTTTGGGCTATGACGGTTTCATCCCGTGAAAAGACCGGGTAAACTTTAGATCGTATAAATCCACGAAAAGGAGAGACCACGATGGGATCGCAAGGCGTAACCCCGCAGAGTCAGGACTTTTCCCGCTGGTACACAGATGTCGTTCGCATGGCCGATATGGCCGACTACGCGCCGGTGCGCGGTTGTATGATCATAAAGCCATACGGGTATGAACTGTGGGAGAACATCCGGGCCGGGCTCGATCGCCGGTTCAAGGAGACAGGGCACAAGAATGCCTACTTCCCGCTTCTGATTCCGATGAGCTTTATCCAAAAGGAGGCGGAACATGTTGAGGGATTTGCTCCTGAACTTGCCGTTGTTACCCATGGGGGCGGGAAGAAATTGGAAGAACCGCTTGTTGTTCGCCCTACTTCCGAGACGGTGATCGGGTACGCCTTCGCCCAGTGGATCAGCTCCTACCGTGATTTGCCGCTTCTCATCAACCAATGGGCAAACGTAGTGCGCTGGGAAATGCGACCCCGTCTTTTCCTGCGCACCCTCGAGTTCCTGTGGCAGGAGGGACATACCGCCCATGCCACGGCTGAAGAGGCACAGAAAGAAACGATGCGCATGCTGGAGATCTACGCTGACTTTGCGGAGAACGACGCCGCGATCCCGGTGGTTAAAGGGCGTAAGAGCGAGCAGGAGAAGTTCGCCGGAGCGGAGGCGACCTACGCCATCGAAGCGATGATGCGTAACAAGTGGGCACTTCAGTCCGGCACTTCCCACTTTCTCGGCCAGAACTTCGCCAAGGCGTTCGATATCAAGTTCCTCGACGAAAACAACGAGCTCAAGTATGTGTGGACCACATCGTGGGGGGTCTCCACGCGGATGATCGGCGGGATCATCATGGCCCACGGAGACGATAAGGGCCTCAGGCTCCCACCGCGCCTTGCCCCAATCCAAGTAGTTATCGTTCCCATCTGGAAGAACGAGGATGAGAAAAACTCGGTCATGGAAGCGATCGAACGGATAAAAAATGAGCTTGCTGCCGTTGGAGTACGGGTGCACGTCGACGAGCGGGTTGGGATCACCCCGGGATTCAAGTTCAACGACTGGGAGATGCGCGGGGTTCCACTCCGCATGGAGGTTGGCCCACGCGATGTCGCCGCTGGGACGGTTATCCTTGCCCGCCGCGACATCCCGGGCCGGGACGGCAAATCCTCGGCCCTACAGCAGGAGCTCACCAGCGTGGTACCGCGGCTGTTGGAGGAGATCCAGGGCAACCTCCTTGCCCAGGCGAGGGAATTCCGCGACTCCAATCTGCACGAAGCCAAGGATTACGGAGAACTCAAAGAGATCGTGCAGGACGGCTGGGCTCTCATCCCCCACTGTGGCTCTGCCGAATGCGAGGCGAAGATCAAAGAAGAGACCAAAGCGACCTCCCGCTGTTTCCCCCTCGACCTGAACGCCGAGCGGGAAGACGGACTCCGCTGTGCCGTATGCGGGAAACCGGCGCAGGGCTACGCCTACTTCGCCCGCGCGTATTAAACGGTTGGAATTTACGCTTTACCGAGTCGTCCGAGGAATTTCCATCCCATCGGTAGGGTGATCGCCGCGAGCGCGAGCTTGAACAGATCTCCGGGGATGAAGGGTAAGAGTCCCAGCGAGAGGACATTTCCCCAGCCCACGAAACGTCCCAGCCAGGGGAGACCGAAGGCATAGATGATCGCATTGCCTATCAGCATAGCTAAAGCAGTGCTCCCTGGCCTGCGGTCCCAACCCCGTTCGGCGAGGAGCCCCACCGCGAAGGCCGCGACGACGAATCCGATCAGGTATCCACCTGTTGGTCCGGCGAGCCGGGTTAACCCTCCGCTCCCACCGGCGAAGAACGGAAGGCCCGCGATTCCCTCCAGAAGGTACAGAATGACAGCCATACCTCCTTTTCGGCTTCCCAAGAGCGCGCCTATGAACAGCACGGCGAAGGTCTGTCCGGTGATGGGCACGGGACTGAACGGAAGAGGAATGGCTACCCGTGCAAACAGGGCGATTAAGACACTTCCCGCCGCGACTACCACCGCGTCGTAGAGTAAGCCCACGCGGTTTCGTGCGATTTCCGGGCGCAATACGTCAACGAACGTCACTTTATACCTCCGGAAACACTAGATGAGCCACTATTATATGCGTCGTGGCGATTGGGGAAAGGTTGCTGGCTAAGGAGGAGATCCGGACATCTATGAGGTAACTTCTCGTTGGACGAACGGTCGGATCAGCCGAGGAAGCGGCGGCAGGCGGCCGCTTTTGCAATCTTTTCCGGTAATGCGAACTCACGCGTTCCTGCCTGTAAAGCGGACATAATGTCCGTTGTGACCTCATGATGTTCCTCATTCGGTTCGTAGGGAAACAAGCATAACGCCGCGCGGATTTCCTCATGCAAGACGCGGGGCACGTACTTCAGATTATCCTTGTTTAAGAAGAGTAGGGCGTCTTGAATATCGCGGTCGAACTTCTTATACACGCTGCGCACGAACTTCAGATCAGCGGTAGTTAGAACGCTTAGCCCCAGAATCTCGGGAGGAATGCCCAGCGAGTACATAGCTGCGCAGAACTTGATCGCGCGAGGGAGGCTGGTATTGTGGCCGTCCAACCGGCGGGAATAGCCGAACAACCCTACGTGCAACTTCCGCGCCCTCCTGGGCGGGGTGTAGCGGGCGATCGCGTTCACTATGGGAGCCAGAGAAGTGACGCATTCGGCGTAACGGGCCGCGACTTTCTCGATGACCTTCAAGCATCGGACTTCATCCACCTCTTCGGCCTGCCCCCGACGGGTGTCGTTTATGTACTGGATCGCGCGACGGACTTCTTCCTCTTCATGATCGTATTTGAAAGCCGACTGAATGGTGAACGTCTGCACCGACGGATACTCGGCCAATGTTTCCTTCACCCGTACTGGGAGGAAGTTACCCCGAAACGGGGCTGAGCCCACCCCGAGGATGGGGAGCAACTCAACCTTGATCTTCCTTTCCAACTGTTCCAGTCGGGCTAGGGCAACCTTGTTCAGAAGGACCGCGCTTACCAATCCGTAGTTTAGGGCAGGATCACTACGGGCGAGGAAAACCCGCTGACGATCCGTCTTTTTGTTCTTAAGGTATTCTTCTAAGATACGGTCGGCTCCCAATAGATGTTCTTTATCCTCGATGAGGGGAATGACATTAATTGCGTCAGGGCGAAACTCTCCTACCCATTCCCCAACTGTCAGGTCAAAACACTGCTGGCGTTCCTTCCCGCCCACGAATTCTCGGTAGTAGTGATAGACTCTGTCTAGTTCTCGGGCATCCGTTGTCATGGGAAGGATGACCTCGAAGATAGGGGGCGGTGTATCGTCACCGTAAAACAGCCGAGCGGCGTCGTAAGATCGAGGGATACTCTCCAATGTCTCAAGCAATACTTTGGCCTCTGCATGCTCCACACGCGGGTTTGGCACACGGAGTGTGAGGAACAGCTCGTCTCCCAGCCGACGTTTTTGGAAGAACTGCCCATATCGGGCGAATAATTTCTTCACCACAAAGTGGTCCACCTCTTTGCCCTCGTAATCCCACATCTGTTCAGTGCAGCCGAGGTGTGAATAGGCGTAATAGGCCTCCTTAATCTCCGTTTCTCCTTGAATCACCGGGTGATCGGCAAAAAATGGTATTTGAACGTTGTCGGGATGTTGCGTGCTCATGCACCTGGGGACATTCATAACATACTCCTCACCGTTATTTCATTTGATCATCGTTCAAAACGGGATCGAGTCTAGCGTGTCACCGGGAAGATTTCAAAATAGCGATCCTGGCAGGCAGTAAAAAATGCCGCAGCATAAGCTACGGCGGGAGTGACAAGTTTTCAAGTTTGTCTTTGCTTGAGGCTCTCTGTTAGAGGGGGAGAAGGTGTAATACAGCCACTGCAAAAACGAGACCGGTGAAAAGCAGTGCGGTGATCAGTTCTGCCTTCAACCGATACACTTTACGCACTCTGTCGTAAAGATATGCAAGGAGCACTTTACGGTTCAACCATAGGTGCAGCAGGGTGATGAATATGAAGACGAACCCAAACAGGTCATGGATCGATTCCCATCCTTCCTTATCTACCCCCAGTATCTGCCAGCCCGTCTCCCGAGCTATCCTTCCGCTTGGAGAGACGTAAAGGAAGATCCCAGAGAAGAAAAGAATGATCATCATGAACAGAAGCGAGAAAGAGATTATACTTCTCCAGTTCCAGTTGAATTTACCAGCCATTTTAACCTCCTTTTAAGTAATTTGAGATGGCCGTCTTTGTTGGACAGCCATCTCATTATAATGATTTTTACTCGAGACAACTACCATCACGTGGAGCATTTATGTTCAGTCCTTGTCGATAGCCGTGACTTATTCCACCATTGTTGGCAGCGCCATATCCGGTTCCATCGTGAGAACCGATCCCGTTCCAACTCATCGCACCGTAGCCGCTGCCGTCAAGCGGTTGGCTCCAATCCGGATCGTCACAGTTGAGTATCCCGTCTCCGTCTGAGTCACGTTCCTGGAGGTACTGAGCGGATCCAGTGCCGTCTACGTATCCTCCACGGCCGAATCCATTTCCGGCCAGGGCAACGAGCCCAAACGTGAGTAGAGAAAGTACCAGTATCCCTGCGATTATCGTTTTTGTTTTGGTCATTTTGACCACTCCTTTCTATTTGATGGCGCAAGAATAACTGGCTGGTGTGAAGCATGAGTGAATGACTTTTCCGGAACTTGTCAAGACGACAGGCATCGATGCCGATCGGGAGTAATTAGTTAATCAATGACGTGTTGTATCGGTAGTGTAAATGAAAAACGCGTTCCTTTCCCGATTGTACTTTCCACCCAGATTCGACCGCCGTGTGCTTCAACAAGTGCCTTTGTTATTGCTAAGCCAAGTCCAAGCCCCTTTGATCCTTTCCCTTTATAGAAACGATCAAAGACATGTTCAGCGATCTCCGCGGGCATACCCTCCCCGGTGTCAGCTACCTGGATCAGCACTTCACCGTTGCGGGGCTCAGCGTGAATGGTTATCGCATCACCAGGAGCGGTGTGACGCAATGCATTTGAGAGCAAATTCCACACTATCTGGTGAAGACGTCGACTGTCGGCTGATACAAGCGGAAGGTTGTCGGGTACTTCTAACCGGAATTCCTTGTTCTCACCAGAAAGCAGTGCACGCGCATCGGAGCCGACTCCGCGAAAGAATTCGTTTAAATCCACAGGGGTTTTCTTCAGCGGAAGCTCATGTGCTTCCGCCAGGGAAATATCCTGCAGCTCGTCGACCAACTGGGAGAGATGGAGCAGTCTTTCATTGACCGTTGCCAGGTTTTCTTCGTCGGCAGGCTGTATTCCGTCGAGCATGGCCTCCACCTTGGCGCGGATAATGGCAAGAGGATTGCGTAGCTCATGAGCGATGTCGGCAAGCATGCGACGGCGCGCCTTCTCCGATCGGAAAAGCCCGACTCTCAGCTCTTCCAATACTCGGGCAAGCTCACCGATTTCGTCTTTACCGAGCATTGGCACGGGACGAGTGAGATCCCCTGATGATATTGCCCGTGTGGCGGCGGTCAATCGCCGGAACGGAGTTGTGATAAGGTAGAAAAGCCCTAATCCAATCACCAAAGCTATTACTAAACTGATGATCGCAGCGTAGGCTACTGTGCGGCGGACAGAGCTGAGAAGGCGAGCCTCGATATCAGTAAATTGTCCCAACAGCGGACCAGTGAACAATATACCGACCTTCTTCCCTGCGACAACAATGGGAATTCCTTCGTCAAGCAGACGTGGAGAGAGATCAACCTCCCTCAGTTTTGCCGAGCTGGCATAGATCACCTTTCCCGATGGATCAGTTAGAAGAAATTGTCCTGTATTCTGTCCACGTTCCATCCAGCGGTTTTGACCGCCTCCCTGACCGTGTTCGGAAAATATTCTCTCGATACCATCCCACGTTCCGGTTCTCGAATAATAGGAAATGAGTTGTGCTTTGATGCCAACTGCCTGGGCTGCATGTTCTAAAGCGATGAACTCCTTGGCATCGGAGACGAGAAAATGGGTGGCGACGGCATATACCGCTCCGAGGGAGGCAAGAACGGCGACCGTCAATCCAAGAAGCAATTTGTACCGGAGCGAAAGCGCCCTAACTTTCATTTCCCTCTAACGGGAGGACTAGTTTGTAGCCGACTCCGTACACGGTTTTTATTATTCGTGGGGTAGTTGGATCTGGTTCTATCTTTCGGCGTAAGTTCATTATGTGATTGTCGATGTTGCGCATGAGGGCAGGAGTGGTATAGCCTTGTACGTCTCTTAAAAGCTGCAAGCGGGTGAAAACACGATTGGGACGACGGGCGAGATAGGCGAGGAGGTCGAACTCGGTTGGAGTGAGGTCGATCACTCGACCTCCGCGGCGTACTTCACGTGCCGAGAAGTCCACTACAAGATCGCCGATCCGTAACGGTGCTTCCGGTGTCGGTCCAGCTAGCCGGCGCAATACCGCCTGCACGCGCAATACAAGCTCACGTGGACTGAACGGCTTTGCGATGTAGTCATCCGCTCCAATTTCGAGGCCGACTATTCGGTCTATCTCCTGCGCCCGTGCGGTGAGCATGATAATCGGGACCTGAGTTTTACGACGTATCTCTTTTGCGACGTCGAGACCATCTATGTCGGGAAGTCCGAGGTCGAGAATCACAAGATCGGGTTGGCGTTTTTCAAATTCGGCGAGAGCTGATGTTCCGTCGAACGCCCCGATCGTGCGATATCCGGCCTGACGCAGGTAATCGGAAATTGAAGATACCAGTTCCTTTTCGTCATCTACGATCAATATCTGTTTCATCTCTGTTGTTTATGCTGGAATATCGTCCTCCGGGCGCCACGGAGGATCGACAATGCACAAGAAAACCAAATCAGAATTACCGATGTTCTCTATCCACTGAACGGCCCCCGGTGGAATGTAGATGAGATGACCAGCGGTGACTGTGCAGGCTTCATCGGCTATGTGCATAGTACCTTCACCGGAGATGATGTAGTATACCTCTGCGCTCCGCAGCCGGTGTGGATGGGTTGAGCTTCTCGGATTGACTGTAGCATGGGCAATGCTGTATCGGATCATAACCGCATCCCGCAGGGGGCTGAGAAGCTCGCGTAGCAATGAGCCGTCATTTGCGATAATTTGTGGGCAATTCGCAACGTGTTTTACCTGCATAACAATTTTATTTTAGCGGAACATCGACTAGGTAAGCAAAAAGGCACCCCGAGATTTCTCGAGGTGCCCGACGATGGCAGTGATTATCCTACTGCCTGCTTAACGAACGAGAGGAAGTCCTCTTCAGGGATCGCTCCCTCGAAACTTGTATCCTCGTTGATTACTACTTTCGGAACGGCCATCACGTTATATTGATTGGAAAGTTGCGGGAACTCATTTGCCATGATAACGTCCGATTTTACATTGTCTGACTCGATTGCCATCATGTGCGCAGTACGTGCCGCCCGTGGGCAGTACGGACAGCTCGAGGTTACAAATACCTGGATGTGTACCGGATCGTTCAATTTGGCGAGTTCCGTTTTTGTCGTTTCCGAAAGACCGGTTTCTCCTCGACCTACATCTATGATGTCCTCGATCAATGTTCCGAACTCATAGCCGGCGGGTATACCGTAAAATCGGATGTTGTAATCTTTTTCTCCTACAATAGCGATCGTTGGTGTACGTCCATTCACTCCGAATTTTGCCGCTTGTTCGGCATCCTTATCGATGTTGTAAATTTCCACGGAGATATTATCAGAGAGATCGGCCGTCTCTTTAAGCAGAGTTTCCGTATCCGCGCATGACCGGCAACTCTCGCTGGTGAACAGTACAAGTTTCACTGGCTGTGTCAGACGCAGAAATTCGTTCCGTAGGTATTCTTGGTCTTCTTTGCCTATAAGTGCCATTCTTCCTCCTAATTGAGTTCTAGTAGCTGGTCTATCTCCGGCTTGTTGAAGCCTACGATGATTTCACCGTCGATGTCAACCACCGGAGTCCCCATCTGTCCGCTTTTGTCAATCATTTCCTGCGCTGCTGCCGGATCGGCGGAGACATCAATTTCCTCAAAATCGATCTCTCGTGCACGCAAGTACTCCTTAAGTGCCTGGCACCAGGAGCATGTTGGCGTAGTATAAATTATCACCTCGTGCTTCATTTCTCATCCTCCTTCAACAAATTAATGAGTTCGATGAGGTCTTTATTTAATTGGTAACAATTTTTCGTGCCGTTCCGTTCTTTGACGAGTATGCCGGCTCGTTCAAGCCGGCCGAGATGGTACGAGACCGCAGGCTGGCTCAAGGATAGTTCTTCCAGAATCTCCTGACAGTCGACCTTGCGGCCGATTATCATCTCAACAATTCGCAGACGGGGTTCACTCGCCAGAGCGGAGAACACTTCTACCCAGCGCTTCCTTGCTTCTGTTTCCCTCATCGGTTGCTCCTTTTATTTCAGTGACTAGAATGGTAATCTATCAATAGGCAGATGTCAAGTATTTAAATAGTTAAATATTTGGAGGGACGATGGGACAGACAGTTGTTAAGTTTGCAGGTGGAATGCATTTCATCGGACGGGGAGAGAGTGGACATGCCGTGCTCATGGATGCCGATCCGCGGGTAGGAGGCGAAGATAGCGCAGCACGGCCGGTAGAAACCATGCTTTGCGCGCTTGGAGGCTGCACCGGGATGGACGTGATCTCCATCTTGCGCAAGATGCGCACGGTGCCCACCGCGTTTACGATCGAAATTGAGGACGAAAGAGCTCCCGAATATCCAAAAGTACTTACGAAAGTGCACATAACCTACCGGTTTAAAGGAGATGTGCCTAAGGAAAATGTGGACAAGGCGATAAAACTCTCCATGGAACGTTATTGTCCGATTATCAATGTGATCAATAAAGTAGCGGAGGTATCGTGGGAATCGATCATTGAATCAGGTTAGCGATCTTCCGCCCTTTCCAGAATGAGTTCAAGATCGACGTTTTTGCGCACTAAATCGATCGCTTCATTCAGACGTGCTCCAGGGCGGAGGCGAGCTCGCCCGGGGAGTTCCTGACAGAGCAACGCCGCACTTAATGTATGTTGGCCAACCACGATTATTGGAACACCGCGGGCATTCGCTTGTTCGATAATTCGCCGCGGAGGACGAAAATTGCCCGTGAGCACTAGGCAACGTAAGCTGGGAACAGTGAGAGCTGCTTCTTGTAAATCTATTCTATCTCCACCAGTAATAACTCCGAGATCAGGAGTACGGCGGAATCCGCTCAACGCCGATTGCGGAGTCATTGCTCCCACAAGAAAGTTCTCTACCGGTTGGTCGAGAGGAACGTCGGTCAGCACTTTTCCGCCGAGACGTTCGGCTATCTCCTCTACACTTACCCAACGGAGGCGGCGCTCGTATGGAATTATCCCGAGAACTTCCGCGCCACGGTCAGCGAGGAACGGAACAAATACATCCCGTACCTGCTCAAATTGGGTTTCCATTGCCACTTCGGTAAGGACAACTCCGATTATGCGCGGCCCTCCTTCCAGGAGGCGCAAAGCGCAGAGGATACGGTCAATCGCTTCCTCTCCATCGTAACTGGTGAGAAGCAGGAGATCAGCGTCGAGGAGCTGGGATAGGTCAAGGTCGCTCAGTCCGGCACCGACTCCCAACCCTAGATAACGACGTCCTTCAACCAGAGCCACTTGCCGATTTGCATTCAGTCGGGTGAAAGCGTCCACGATCCTTCGCCGAAACCCTCGATCTCCCGATTCTATCGCCTCTTGTAGAAACGGTCCTTCCAGTGCCACCGGAGCGATATCCTTTAAGTCATCTTCCAACCCCAAGATCTCCCGGATCGTGCCAGCATCGCGGTCAAGCGGCTCACCAGTCGCGTAAGAGACTTTGGAACTGATCGGTTTCATATAGGAAAAAGGGATTCCATTTTCCCGCAAAGTTAAGCCCAGACCGAGGGAAAGCAGGCTCTTCCCCGCTCTGTTTTCAGTGGAGACGATAAGGATCGTGCGCATTCCGCTCCTTTTCAAACATCGACATGATATGTGTTATGTTAGTGGTCAATTGGGAGAAAAACAACGCTTGCACCACAGCATCTTCACATATTTTCCACATTGGCTTCACAGTGGGATTATAGAATGCAATTGCGATGTCCGGGACGCTCTGTCGAGGGACTTAGGGAAATGTGAAGGGGGGTAAGACTGGTGTCCTGGTCGTCGCTTTGTGTTCCTTAGAAAGTTGGTAGTATTCCCTGGGATACCGCCATTGACGTTATAATGAGTTGCTATGAAACGGATCCTGATAGTTGACGATGAAGAGATGATTGTACGCACGGTACGTGCATATTTGGAACGGGAAGGGTTCAAGACTTATGCGGCTTATGATGGGGAAGAGGCGTTGCGCGAGTTTGAGGACAAAGGTCCGGATTTGATCGTTCTCGATCTCATGCTTCCCAAGTTGAGTGGGATAGATGTTACCAAACGCATTCGGACCCGTTCGAACGTGCCAATCATTATGCTTACTGCTAAGGCGGCGGAGACTGATCGGGTGATTGGTTTGGAACTTGGGGCGGACGATTACGTGGTTAAACCGTTTTCTCCCCGTGAGCTTGTGGCACGAGTGCGGGCGGTGCTACGTAGGAGCGAGGGTGAATCCGGCGAACCGGATAAGATCGAAGCGGGAGATCTCGTTATCGATCTCAAGGGACGTGAGGTTACACTGAATGGTCAGTCAGTCGAACTGACGCCGACTGAGTTCGACCTCCTTGCTTATTTAGCCCGTCATCCTGGACAGGTCTTTACCCGGCTTCAGCTCCTGCGTGAGGTTCAAGGCTATACATACGATTCGTTCGCCCGTACGATCGACACCCATGTGAAGAATATCCGTCGCAAGCTAAATGAGGATCCGAAGAACCCGCGCTACATTCTGACCGTACATGGAGTAGGTTACAGATTTGCGAGAGATGTAAAATGAAACGGCGGTTTCCGTTTGCAGTGAAGCTCGGACTGTCGTTTGTGATCGTCATCCTTATTGCAGTTGCGTTGGTCTATTTCCTCACTGCCCGCTCGATCACCGCTCGGTTCTCAGAATTCCGTACTCAGAACCGAGAACAGATCGCTCGTCAGGTCTCAGGCCTCCTTGCTGCATATCGAATGGAGACCGGAAGTTGGTTTGGGATCGAACGACTTCTCTCCACTCAATATACCGTGTTCATCAATGGGCGATTGATCGTGAGAAGGACGTCGATGATCGGCCCGTTTTCACTTGCTGATGAAAACGGGCGGGTAATCGTCTCTACCAAACAGGATCGGATTGGCACAACCCTCACTCCTAAGGAACTTGCTTCTGGAATACCGATATCGATTGGGAGTACCCGTGTCGGCACACTAGTACTAGATTCTAACTCCTCCATTCTCGATCCGGCTGAGGAAAAATTCCTCACTTCGGCCAAACACTCCGCCCTCATCGGAGGAGGGATTGCTACTGGAGTGGCGATGTTTCTATCAATGATCCTGATCTCTCAGGTGCTTTCTCCTCTCAGATTATTGTCGCGGGCCACGGAACGGATCGCCCGCGGTGATCTTACCCAGCGCGTAGTCCTCCGAGCGCGGGACGAGTTCGGACAGCTGGGAGAATCGTTCAACCGGATGATTGACAACCTGCGACGCTCCGAGCGTGTCCGTCAAACGATGACAGCGGACATCGCCCATGAGCTGCGGACTCCGGTGACAATAATACAAGGTAACCTGGAGGCAATCCTGGATGGGATCTATGAGCCTACTCCGGAAACGATCGCTCCGATCTACGAGGAGACACTTCATCTCGGACGGTTGATCGACGACCTGCGTGAGCTATCCCTCGCTGAAGCGGGTGAACTTCCCCTGAACCGTGAGCCGACCAATCTCCTCACCCTCGTTGAACAGGTGACGGAGACGATCGCTGGTGCGTTGGATGATGGACCGAAGATTATGGTGAAGGCGGAAGGCGACCTTCCGGTGGTGGTTGTCGATCCGATGCGCATCCGGCAGGTAATCGTCAACTTAGTGAGCAACGCCGTCCGCTACACCCCGAAGGAGGGCAAGATTGAAGTGACCTTGCGCGAGGTTGATGAGGAAGTCGAACTTGCAGTGGCGGACAACGGTCCCGGGATATCTCCCGATGATCTCCCACACCTGTTCGAACGGTTTTATCGTGGTGACCGGGCACGAACACGGGCGAGTGGCGGCTCCGGCCTCGGTTTGGCAATTGCCAAACAGTGGGTAGAGGCGCACGGGGGAAGGATATGGGCGGAGAACCTCCCGCAGGGCGGTGCCAAGTTCACCGTCCGGCTTCCTATTTCTTGAACTATCAGCATTTGGGCGCTATGATCATTAAGATGGATGACGAACTGGAATTCTATAACCCGCATCTTGGCATTCTTACTTTTGATGAGGTCATCGAAGCGATTGTCGGGGAGATGGAAGCCGATCCCGAAGCACACTACGAAATCCTCGTGGGAACAGACTCCTCGACCGGTACGGATACGATTGATCTCGTAAGCGCGATCGTAATTCATAAGATTGGTAAAGGTGGCCGTTACTTCTGGACCCGACGCCGCGAGCCTAAAATCCCCTCCCTGCGGCAGAAGATCTGGCGCGAGGCATGGCTCTCGTTCGAGCTGGCGCAGCGGCTTCTCTCCCGATTGTCCCAGATTTCGCTATTGTCGTTCAACCTGGAGATTCACGTCGACATCGGGGAGAACGGCCGGACCAAGGCGATGATCGACGAAGTGGTAGGGATGATCATCGGAAGCGGGTTCGCCGTGCGGATCAAGCCGCAGGCGTACGCTGCCTCCTCGGTCGCTGACAAGTACACCTAGTCGCGGTGTATCAACCGGTACGCCTCGTTGCGGGAGATGCCGAGGCCCTCGGTAAGGATCCTGAGCGAGGTCTTTCCGCTCACCCCTTCTTCCTTCAAAACTGAAACGAGCTTGTCCGTTTCCTTTCCCGCAACCGTGCCTTGCTTCTTCTCCAGCGCGCCGGCGATCACAAGGACGATCTCTCCCTTGACCGGCCGAGCCTCCAACATGCGCAGGAGCTCCTCCGGGGTTCCGCGCAGGAACTCCTCGTGCATTTTGGTGAGCTCCCGGGCGAGGACGACCTCCCGGTCGGGGATGAGCTCGGATAAGATCTTGATGGTAGAGAGAATTCGGTGTGGCGATTCGTAAATGATCGTCGTGCGGGTTTCGTGTTGCAGGGCCTCGATCCGGGCACGGCGGGCCGATTCCGCACGTGGGAGGATCCCCTCGAAGCAGAATCGATCCAGCGGAAGCCCAGAAGCGACAAGAGCAGCAAGGGCGGCGCTCGGGCCGGGGATCGGGATGATCCGGATCCCGCGCTCGACCGCGGCGCGCACGAGCGGGTAGCCCGGATCGCTCACAAGCGGTGTCCCAGCGTCGGAAACCAAAGCAATGTTCTTTCCATCGTCTAGAAGCTTCAGCACATCTTCCACCCGGGCGCGCTCCACCCCCTGGTAGTAACTCTTGTAAAACGGAGTAGTGATTCGGTAGCGAGCGAGGAGCTTGGATGTAATACGCGTATCTTCGGCAAGGATGAAATCAGCCTCTCGCAACGTCCGAATCGCTCGCAGGGTGATGTCGTCCAGATTCCCGATCGGGGTGGAGACGATGTATAGGGTCCCAGTCATTTAAGGGCGGCGAGAATCGCGGGGAGGAACTTCGGCAGGTCGCGCGGGGTGCGCGAGGTGATCAGGTTGCGGTCGATCACCACCTCTTCGTTGACCCAGTTCGCTCCGGCGGCGCGGAGGTCGTCGCGGATCGAACGGTAGGAGGTGAGACGCCTTCCCGATACGATCCCGGCTGAGACGAGGACAGAACCGGCATGACAGATCGCGGCGATCACAATCCCCATCTCATCCGCCTTTTTCACTAGTTCCACCGCGGTCTCATGCAACCGCAGCCGATCGGGAGCGTACCCGCCCGGAATGACGAGTGCCCGCACCCTGGAAAGATCGACCTCGGAGAACACCGCGGTCGCCTCGACCTCTATCCCGTGCTTCCCGGCGTAGCTCCGTTTCTCGTTTCCCACCACGTCCACCGTGAACCCGGCCTCGAGGAACCGGTAATAGGGAACCCAGAGCTCAAATTCCTCGTAACCCTCTTCCACGAATATCAGAATATCAGCCATCTTCATCCCTCCTTCGCGTTTCAGGGTATCCGATCCCGCTTGCATGGGCAACGCTTGTAATCGAGCGGTGGGAATCGGTTATCATCTAAGGTATGGAAGAGTTCTCCGGTTTCGGAAAACTGCTTGTGATCACGGGCGGAATCTTGATCCTGATCGGACTATTCCTGTGGGGCAAGCTTCCGTTTCTGGGGCGACTCCCGGGTGACATTCGCATCGAACGGGACGGGTATGTCATTTATATCCCGATAACTACCATGCTTCTTATCTCCGCGATTCTCACCCTAGTCTCGTACATTTTCCGCCGCCGGTAAATGGTTGACCTCGTTCTTTCTTGAGTGGTATTCTGAAAGGGAAGATGACGATCAAGGACCTTCCGAAGCTCGATCGGCCGCGGGAGAAACTCACCGCGCGCGGGGCAGAAGCCCTTTCTGATGCCGAACTTCTTGCTGTGATCATCGGCAAAGGAGTTTCGGGACGAGACGTGCTTCAGGTGGCATCCGAAGTGGAAAGAGCAATCGGGAAGGTACCGCTTGATCGGGTAAGCCTGGCGGAGTTGACAAAGATAAAGGGGATGGGACTCGCGAAAGCGGCCCAGATCATCGCTGCGTTCGAACTCGCCCGTCGTCATATTCTTAAAGAACGCGTTAAGATCACTGCTGCTGATGATGTCCTACCGTTCGTCCAGGGGATCCGCGATAAGCGCCAGGAGTATTTCGTTTGCCTGTCGCTGAACGGGGCGCATGAGGTAATTGAAAACCGCGTCGTGACTGTGGGACTGCTTGATTCGAGTCAGGTTCATCCTCGCGAGGTGTTCGCCGATCCGCTCGTCGATCGCGCCGCTGCGGTGATCTTCGCCCACAATCATCCATCCGGAAGCCTTTCCCCGAGCTCGGAGGATATCGCGCTTACCAGACGGCTTGTTAAGGTAGGAACGCTCCTTGGGATCAAAGTGCTCGACCATTTAATCGTAACGAAACGCAGTTACCTATCGTTCAAGCAGCAGGGTTATTTATGATCCGGCCAGTTTCTGGATCCCGTGGAAGGCGAAAAGGACGATCGCCATGCGCACCGCTGTTCCCAATCCCGAAGCGACGGCGAACAGAACCGGCCTCTTCCCCACTAGCGCAAACAGATAAATTGAAGCTGTGTCTGGAAACCCGGGGATGCTCATGAGAATAAACACCGCCATCACCCCGTAGCGGCGCACGAACCGCTCGCTTGCTCCGTACGTCCGTTTCGCCCATGGATGATGCTCCAGGAACCGGTTGAACCGGACCGTCTCTTTCGCCTTGGCCCCGCCGAGAAAGACAATGTACGACCCCACGGTCTTTCCCAGCACGGCAAACAGAAATATCCACCCGAGTGGGATGTAGTTGTATCCGAAGACCGGGATCTCACTCGGGGTGGGGAGGATCACCGCTGCCCCGACTTCGTAGATGAAGATCAATAAAAGACCGGCTAACACATGCATGGGGAGAGACTAGCGCTCTTTGGGAATCCCCGCAAGCTGGGTTAGGGGAGCTCGATTATCCGGTCGGCCCACAGGGATTCGAGGTCGTAAAACTCGCGTGCCTCGCGCAGAAACACGTGAATCACAATCTCCCCGTAGTCGAGCACGACCCACCTGCGCTCGGAGAGCCCTTCGCGGCTGATGGTTTTGCGGGGGAACTTTTCCATCAGATTGGAGACGATTGCCTTGACGTGGATTGGGTTCTCTCCAGAGGTGATGAGGAAGTAGCTGGTGGGGATCGAAATCTCACGCAGATCAATCGCCACCGGATTCTCTCCCTTCTTTTCCTCAATCAGGGAGACAGCGGTACGCAGGAGAGCAAGCTCATCCATTGCTTTCCACCTTGAATCCCTTGCCAGCGACGAGGATCAGATCCGTGCCCGTGGGCACGAGGCTTTTAAGCGCTGAATAGTGGGGCGTGAACTCGGATGGAGTTACTATCGTTGCCTCCTGCGGTAGAGCTGCGGCAAGCACCTTGGCCTTCCGCTTGTCGGTCAGGACGACAATGTAGGTGCGGTCGTAGTTAAACGACTCAGCATTACCGATTTTAGTGACAGTAAAATCTCGTGCCTTTAGGTAATCAGCGGTGGTAGTTGCCATCAGGCGTACTCCGTTTCCGTTGAACACCGCTACCTTAATCTCATCGTGGGTAAGGACATCTATTCCCTTGATCATCCGCGCTACCAACGCCTCCATCTTCACGACTTTAGGCTCGAGATAACTTATTTCATCGATCGTTACTGGAGTAGTGGGCACAGTCGCCATTGTAATTCGCGATTCGTTTATCCCATGCAGGATCTTCGCTAAGTCATAGAGGTCGATTAACGAGAGATCAGTATGCATGTAGGGATGGACCTCCTGTACGAGCTTGCGCAGGGTCTTAAAGTCTTGATTCTGCATTCCCTTCTCCAGCAGAGCCTTAATCAGCTTCTGTTGTCGGGCGATACGTCCAAGATCGCCGGTTGGATCACTACGGAATCGAATGTAGTCGAGAGCGGTCTTTCCGTCCATTTTCTGCGTTCCTGCTTTTATGTTAATGTGAAGCGGTGGGGTAGCGCGATTGTCGTCGTAGTGCATATCTTCTTCCACTGTGATTGTCACTCCGCCGATTACATTGATCATGTGCTCGAAGCCTGCGTAATCAAGGGTGATATAAAACGGTACTTCCACTCCGAGGAGTGAGGAAACGACGCGACGGGCGAGGTCGGGACCGCCGAGAGCGTAAGCAGCGTTCAGTTTGTGAAACTCACCGTTGAACTTGACGCGCAGGTCGCGAGGAAGGGATAGCAAAGCAACGCTCCTATCCGGGGCAATGCTCATCAGTATCATGGTATCGCTCCGTTTGTTCTTGCCGGCATTATCTATTCCGAGGAGCAGTATGTTCGTCCGTTTCCCCTGAGCGATCATATGACCGAGGTGTCGCTGGGTGAGAAAGTACCAGCCGAGGACGACGCCGATTACCACCACGACGGCACCCAACGCAATCAAGATACGCTTGTGCATCGTCTTCCCCCTCATCAGAAAACCTTCGCCTCGACGCTATCATAATGGAAAGGAAATGTCAATACCGCGGGTTGACACTCATCCCAGTGGGGGTATCCTTGAGTACGATATGGATGCACAGGCGGATTGTCTCAATGTGGCAATAAATCCTAACATGCGCGGTAGAAAAGCGATTTCTACGGCCCGGTTGGCCGCGCGGGTCACTGTGGATAGATGAACGCACTGCGCATTGGATTCATTACGTTCGGTTGCCGGGTGAATCAATACGAGACCCAGATGATGCGAGCTAAGCTTGCTGATCGCTACCA